>JBGQCZ010000369.1:0-5951 GCA_041495645.1 Gemmataceae bacterium
CACATTCCCGGCGGGGTGCGTCATCGCGTCACGCCGGTTGGCGGTCCGGCCACCATTCTCGACGTGTTCTACCCCATCCGCGACGAGTATCGTTGATTCAAGTCAACTTGCGAAATGTCAGATTGATGCGCTCGCCGACTGTCTCGGTGGTCTTGGGCACGCTATGACGCCAGTGATGCTGGCACGCGCCCGCCATCACCAGCAGGCTGCCGTGGGCAAGCTGGAATGACAGGGTCTCTATCGTTTCGACGTGTTTCAGCAGGAACTTTCGAACCGCACCGAGCGAAACGGAAGCCACCACGGGGTTCTTACCAAGTTCCGGTTCATCGTCGGCGTGAAAGCCGATGGAATCGCGCCCGTCGCGGTAAAGGTTCAAGAGCAAACTGTTGAATTCCGCCTCGGCGGCATCCTCGATTCGCTGTTTGATCTTCGCCAGTTGCGGCGGCCAACCGTTGCCGCGATGTGTCACACCCGAGTAGCGGTATTCCAGTCCGGAGTCGGCGACAAATGCGGTCAGTCGTGGAAACGGGCGGCCGCGCCCAATCTCCTGGCCCCAGGCGATGTTCGACCGCAGCCAGTCAAACAACTCGTCGGCTTCGTCTGCGGCGAAGAACTCGGCGTCGTAGAGGAGGATGCCGCCGTCGCGAATTTCGGTTCGTTCGAGCATGTCTGAGTCCGAATTGACATTCGACATCCAAGTGCTAACACGTCATAATAGCAGCGGAAAAATCAGTTTGAATGCCATGGGGGTTATCATGCCATTGCTCGATCATTTTCATTCGCCCATTCATCCTAAATGGCCGTGGGAGTCGTTTCACAGCGCCTGGGCAACGGAGATCATGAAGGCACTCAACAGTGGGCTGTTGCCGCCCGGGTATCTGGCCTTTGCGCAGGTACATTTCGGTGAGCGGACTAGCGCAGAACCTGAAGCTGAAGCGGATTCAGAGGTTGGTGGATTCTCCATTCCCTTGCTTCGTTCGGACTGTGTTGAAGTTCGCGTGGCAAAGGACGATGCCGGCGGGGAAATTGTGGCGACCATTCAGTTGGTGAGCCCTAGAAACAAGAATCGCAGGGCGGCTCGACGTTTGTTTGTGGCGAAGTGCGTCGAATATTTGTGGGAAGGTGTGGGCGTCGTCGTCGCTGACATCGTAACTTCGCACAGATTCAACGTTCACGACGAGATAATGCACGTATTAGGAGGACCGGAGCCGATGCCAAATCCATCGGAGCCATCGGTCTATGCAGTGGCATACAAGCCAGAGCGCCGGGGCTCGAATTCATCAATCAAAGTGTGGGTAATGCCGCTTCAAATTGGCGACGATTTGCCCGTTGCGCCACTCGGCTTGAAAGACGGAGTGTATCTGCCATTGGATCTCGAACCAACCTATCTCAATGCGCGAACTGCAAGCAAACTCTAGACTGGATGATCGCCTTGACTCCCTTAACCCTTTCCCATTCTGGCCGCTTGCTCCTTCATCGCCGCTTGTTCCTGCGCGACGCGGGCACGGGCTTGGGCGGCATCGCGCTCGTAAGTCTGCTGACGAAGCAGCACCTCTTGGCGGACAGCAAGGCGCCGATTCGACCGATGATTCGGTCCGAGGCCCCGTCGGCCGCCCGGCCCTCGCATTTCGCGCCCCGAGCCAAACAGGTTTTGTTGATCTTCTGCTCCGGAGCGGTCAGCCACATTGACACCTGGGACTACAAGCCGGAATTGATCAAGCGCGACGGCCAGCCGATGCCCGGCAGCGAAAAACTGGTCACGTTTCAGGGCGAAAACGGCAACTTGGCGCGGCCGCAATGGGCTTTCAAGCCGCGCGGCCAAAGCGGAAAAATGGTTTCCGATCTCTTGCCGAACTTGGCCAATCTCGCCGACGAGATGTGCTTCATTCATTCGCTCACCGCCAAGAGCAACACACACGGGCCGGCCGAAAATCAAATGAGCACCGGTTTCACGCTCGACGGCTTTCCCAGCGTCGGCGCCTGGGTCAGTTATGCGCTCGGCAGCGAATGCGCCGATCTCCCCGCGTTCGTGGCCATTCCCGATCCGCGCGGCGTGCCGCAAGTCGGCCCGAACAATTGGGGCAGCGCGTTTCTACCCGCCGTGTTCCAGGGCACTGCCTTTAATGCCGATAAACCGATCCCCAACCTCCGCCGCCCTCCCGAAATCAGCGAGAAAGCGGACATCGCGGCCCGCGACTTCCTTAAATCTCTGAACGATCAGAATCTCGCGAAGAATCCGGGCGACACCGATCTCGCCGCCCGCATCGCCAGTTATGAACTGGCCGCGAAGATGCAATTGCAAGCGGCCGCCGTGGCCGATCTTTCACGCGAATCGAAACGCACTCAAGACGACTACGGCGTGAATGACTCGAACAAGATCAAGGCCGGCTTCGCTCGCAACTGCCTCCTGGCCCGCCGCCTTCTGGAACACGGCGTACGCTTTGTGCAACTGTTCAACGGCTCCTACGCGATGGGCGAGGGCGTCGGCAACTGGGACGGCCATCGCACGCTCAAGGCCCAGTACGACATTCACGGCCCGATCCTCGATCAACCGTGCGCCGCGCTTTTGAAAGACATGAAACGCCGCGGTTTGCTCGACCAGACACTGGTTGTGTGGGTCACCGAGTTCGGCCGTATGCCAACGTACCAAAAGGGCGCGACCGGCCGCGATCACAACCCGCACGGCTTCACCGCCTGGCTCGCCGGCGCCGGTGTCAAGCGGGCCTTCAGCTACGGCACGACCGACGATTTTGGTTACAAAGCCGTCGAAAAAGTCGCCACGATCTACGACCTGCACGCCACCATTCTGCACATCCTCGGTCTCGATCATGAGCGGCTGAGCTACTACCACAACGGCATCGAACGCCGCTTGACCGACGTTCATGGTAAGGTGATTCACGACGTGCTCACGTGAATGCCGACTTTTCCCTTTCGCTCAGCGATGGTTGCGCGTATTCTCGCTGAAAACACGGAACCCACTCAAACCAAGATCGCCCATGCCCTCCGCCGTCGCCCGTGAATCGAAACCGCCGCCGTTGCGCGACCTGATCGCCGAATCGCCGCTGGTCCCGGTCGCGTTGGCCGCCACGATCGGGCTTCTCGCCGATCGTTATTTTCGGTTGCCCGTCACATTCGACATTCTTGTCTTGATCGTCGCTGCCGTTTTTTGGTTGATCTTGATCCGTCGACAGCCGCGGGCCGCGCCGGTCGCGCTTTGCATCGTGTCCGGTTGCCTCGCGGCGGCTTGGCATCACGCGCATCGGAATGTCTTCCGGTCCGACGACATTGGAACAATCGCGGAGGAAACGCCAAAGCTCGCCCGGTTGCGCGGCGTCTTGGACGAAGAGCCGTCGATCATCTGGCGGCCGCGCGACGATCCGTTGGCTTCCTATCTGCGCCCCGATCCGACACGGTCCATTTTGCAAGTTCGTGAAGTGCTGACTCCCGACGGTTGGACGCCATTCTCGGGCCGCGTGAATCTCACGGTAGAAGGCCATCTGGCCGGCTTTCACGTGGGCGATGAGGTCGAGGTATTCGGCTGGCTTTCCACACCGCGCGGGCCAGGCAATCCCGGCGAATGGAATTGGCTCGAATTCCTGCGCGACCGGCGGATTCGCGCCGAACTCTATATCCGCAAGACACCGGACGGCGTCACCCGCCTGGCCGATGGCTCGTTGGCGTCATTGACTGGTTGGTTGGCGCGGCTGCGCGGATGGGGTCAGCGCGTATGCGAGCGCGATTTGCCCAAACCGCAAGCCGGAATCGCTTCGGCACTGCTCCTGGGCGAGGACGGCGCTCCGCTCACTTCGGCCGATTGGGACCGTTACGTCCGCACCGGCGTGATCCACGTCCTCGCCATTTCCGGTCAGCACTTCGTCGTTTTGGCCGCGTTCATGTGGTTTGTCCTGAAACTGGCCGGCGTTCGCCGCAAGCGCGCCATCATCGCGATTGCGATTTTTCTCCTCGGCTATGCTCTAATGACCGGCTTTCGCCCGCCGGTACAACGGGCTGCCGTCGTTGCGGGCGTCGGCTGCCTTTCCGTCCTGATGCGCCGCATGTCATTGCCGGCTAACACGTTCGCTCTCTCGTGGTTGGTCGTCGTCGCATTGAGCCCGACCGATCCGTTCGGCATGGGCTGCCAACTTGCATTCGTCCAGGTCGCGGTGCTCCACTGGGGCATTAGCCGTTGGTTTGAAACGGGCGAGGTCGATCCGATGGATCGGCTGATTGATGAGTCACGGGGCGCAACCGTTCGCTTCTTGCGAGGGTTGGCGAGAGCCGTCGGAAGAGCGTACTTGATCACATTTATCCTCGGCGTGGTGTCGTTGCCGTTGGTTGCCTCCCGCAATCACCTTGTTACCTTGTCGGCTTTCGTAATCGGCCCGCCCGTCATCATTCTCACTTCGATCGCTTTGATTTCGGGATTTATGATGCTCATTGCCGCTCCGATTGGAGGCATTCTCACGGCGCCCTTCGCGATTGTGACGCGCTGGAGCCTGGCCGGCAGCGAAGCGCTGGTCGATTTCGGTGATTGGATGCCACTCGGCCATTTCTACGTGCCCGACCTGCCGGCGTGGTGGGTTTGGGTCTTCTACCTGGCATTGCTGGCCTGGCTTTGGTGCAAGCCGCTGTGGCCGCATGGGCGCTGGCTGGCTTGGAGCGCGGCGGGTTGGCTCGTACTCGGCCTCGCGCTGGTGTCGTTCAAAAGCACCTCTGACGAATTGCGTGTGACGTTTTTGGCGGTCGGTCATGGCGGTTGCACCGTGTTGGAGACTCCCGATGGCCGTACGCTCGTTTACGATGCCGGCGCCATGGGTGGGCCAGAGGTGACTCGCCGCTACGTCGCCCCGTATCTCTGGTCCCGCGGTGTTCGCCGGGTCGATGAATTGTTCCTGTCGCACGCCGATCTGGATCATTTCAATGGTGTCGCCGACTTGCTCGTTCGCTTCGAAGTCGGGCAGGTAACCTGCACTCCGAGTTTCGCGAACAAGGAGTTGCCGGGCGTATTGCGAACGCTGGCCGCCATTCGGGGCAGGAAGATCCCTATTCGTATTGTGCAATCGGGCGACGAGCTCACCGCCGGCGAAGTGAAAATCGACGTGCTGCATCCGCCAGCAGCCGGGCCTGAAGGGACCGAAAACGTTCGCAGCATGGTGCTGCTGGTTCAACATCGCGGGCACTCGATCCTGCTCACCGGCGACCTGGAAGGGCAAGGCCAAGCGCTGGTTCGTCAACGACCCATTGGGCACGTCGATGTACTGATGGCCCCGCACCACGGCAGCCCGGCCGCCAACGGGAGAGACCTCGCTGCTTGGGCGAAGCCTGCGCTGGTGGTCGTGTGCGACGGTAAACCCCGGGCGCGGCCAAAAAAAGACGATCCCTTCGCGGAGATTCAGGCCGAGGTTTGGGTGACGGGCGAGCAAGGCGCTGCGCTCATTCGCAGTGAAAAAAAGGGTCTGACCGCGGAGGCGTATCGCTCTGGCCGGCGGCTGGAGATTCGGGCCAAATGAGCATTCCGCAAACAAATTTCCAAATTCGATTGGCGGCCAGCGTTTCAGTTGCTTAGATAACTGTAACGCAAAGGACTCGTACTCACGAGGCGGGCATGACGACCCAAGTTCAGTTCATTCGCCAGGCGGCGGCAATACCAACTCGCGACGGTCAAGTTTGTCTCGTCACTTCCAGCAGCGGGCGGCGCTGGGTGATTCCCAAGGGCATGATCGACCCCGGTAAGACGGCCGCGGAAATGGCCTTGCAGGAGGCGTGGGAGGAAGCGGGTCTGCTCGGTGTGCTGGGCGCGCCGGTGGGCACCTATCAGTATGAGAAGTACGGCGGCACATGTTTGGTTACCGTGTTCACCATGAGCGTTCATGAGGCGACCGACGAATGGCCCGAAATGGGCGTGCGCCGCCGAATTTGGATTTCTCCCGATGAAGCCCTGGAATTGATCG
>JBGQCZ010000370.1:0-5948 GCA_041495645.1 Gemmataceae bacterium
CGGGTGCGATTTCTTCGTCAGCAAGAACGGCCGGCCCGTTTCGATCAAAGTTCGCGCCGAGGTGGCGACCGTGAAATTGCGGAAGTTCTCGGTAAGCTTTCCGTCCTTGCGGAAACACTGCAACTGAACGGTGGTTTCCTTGAGATCGGGCGACAGAGTCGCGATGCCGGTAACGAACAGGTCGGGGCGAACGGTCTGTTCCATTTCGCCCCAAGCGAGGGGATAGGAGCGGCTGAACAATTGAATGCGGCCGTCCTCGTCCAAGTGATTCGCTTTCTTGATCGTGGCGGCGATCGCATTGGCGTCGCGCAGAATGCCGATTTCCTCATCCGGGCAGGCCAGCACGAGGGCCACCGTGAGCCGATCCGCGAGGGCGAGATTGAGCGGGCCGACATTGTCGCTGGGAGCCCCATCGCCGGTGCGAACGAGGAATTTCAGCACGCCCACATTCTTGCAGTGCTTGTCGCGGGCAAATGCCAGGATGTTCTCCGCTTGCTCCTTGAGCGCGGCGTCGAGCTTCTTCGGCTCGCCGGCGGCGGCGGGCACCGCCGCAAGGGCCAGGCCCACCAGCGTTGCTATCATCGTTCGCATGATCGTCTCCCGGTTATCGTGATCGGTCGTGATCGGTCGTTAGCGCTTGATCAGCGGAAAGCTCTCGGGTTGTCGCGGGAAAATCTGCGGGTTTTGCAGATCGTCGGCTTTGCCGATGGATCGGAGCAGAGCAGGCATTTGCCGCACCACCGACTCGTACAATTCGCGCACGTCCAGCACACCATCCTTGTTCGAATCCGCGTCTTTGAACCCTTCACCCATCGCCTTCAGCACCGCATGAGTGAACAAACCGTTCTGGTACTTTTCATGTTCGTACGCCAGTTCGGAGCGATCGCAGGCGGAAATAATGATTGGCCCCTGCCCTCCCGGCGTCAAGGCTCGCACCGGATTGAACGCCGCTTCGCCGGAATGGCAGGCATCGAGAAACACTATTTTTCGGCAACGAATTGCCGCCAGCTTGTCGTACAAGGTCTTGTGATCGATGCCCGTCGACTCGAATTGATCGCGCTTGTAGTTCGGTCCGCAAAATACGAACGTGTTCACCGGCTTCTTCGAGTTCGGCGCCTGCGCGGTCAGAAAATCGCCGTGTCCCGAAAGGATCAGCACCATCAAGTCATCGGGCTTCGCGTCTTGGGCAATCTGGTCGAGCGCCTTGAGTACGCCGTCGCGCTTCGCCGCGACGTTGGGCAGAAATTCCACCTTCGCCTCGCGGTAGTATGTGCCTTTTTGGCTTTGCCACAACTCCTGTTGTTTCTTCGCGTCGTTCACGGCGCTGCGCAGGTTTCCCAGCAGGTTTCTCTTGCCGTCGGGCGACTTCTGCGGGGATGCGCTGTAATCGTCGATGCCGGCGGCGGCGCCGCGAACAGCCCGCGGCTGCGGCGGATTCGGATTCTCAACCGCTTGCACGAACTCCGCGCGCCCGCCCAACAGGTTGAACGATTGCAGCACCAGCGTATTCGCGCCCGAGCGCAGCATTCCCGGTTCGAGCTCAAACGATTCGTCGAACGCTTTCCCGTCGGTCTTCCAGACCTTGGCGCGGAACGAATTGATCCACAATTCCACGCGCTGCGGCAGGAAGTCGGGATTCTGGCTGCGCGGCTCCGCGACCAGCCGCATCATCACCGCGTTTTTCAACACGGCGGGGACGCGCTCGATGCGCACGGCCGGCGGCTCGTTCAGCCCCAGGTTCACCGGCAGCAACTGGTTGCCGAGCGCGACTTCCAACGCGGCGTCGACGCTGCGCTTGTCCAACAATTCGTCGATCACATCCTGGCGATGAAACTGCTCGCGGAACTGGTCGAGCTTGAAGTACTTCGGTTCGCGAACCGGGCTGGGGTCGTTCATCAGCCAACCAACCAGCGAGTCGCCGCTGGTGGACGTATCGTAGTACGATCCTTGCCACATCCACAGGACCCATTCACGACCCGGGCCGGGAAAGAAGCGCCACAGCGGTCGCGTACGGACCGTGGATTTGAACACGTAGGGCTCTTTCCGATCGGCGCGTTTCACCAGTGTAAGCAATTCCTTGCCGGGCTGGGGCGACTCCATCGCCTGCTTCGCCTCGGCGGGCGTGTGCTTGGAACCGCCTTTTTCGAAATACAACTCCGCGGCGACAGCCAATGTGGTGATTTCATCGCCCGATACCAGACCCATCTCCCAGGCCGGGCTGCCCCGGTTCACCTGCTTGACCACCAATTTGGTTTCATCGGCTACAAGAGTCGCTCCAAACCGATTCTTGCACGGCCAGTCCGTGAGGCTCCAGGCGGAAATCGTTTGATCGCTCGAAGCAGTCACCACGCAGGAGCCATCGTCGGACGGGGCAATGGATGTCACCTGGCCGGAATGGCCGGTATAGAGTCGCACGCGCTTAGGCCCGTCACCGGAAATGTCGAACAGGCTGAATCCCCAATAGTGGCCGACGGCGAGGCGAAGCGGGCCGTTTTTCGGATTGATGAACGTGTAACAAATGGGTCGCTCGTCCTGGTCACGATCCCAAGGCAACGGGAATTGTTTCTTATTGGGACTGACCACGTGCCACTGCCACGGGAGTTTGTCATCGGGTTTGACCGTCCAGCCGTCGGCGTTTTCGAGCGGCTGAACCAATTCCACGCCCTCGGGCTTGGTCGTCTCGAACCGCCTCCGCGTTGTGTCGAACCACCGCCAATCGTTCGTCCCGCGAAGATTCGGACCCTCGGCTTTGGGATTTCGACCAGTGACGAACGCCAGATAGCGATCATCCTTGGACACGGCGACGCGCCAAATGCCCGAACCGATTCCGGCGGCCACGTTGACGCGCTTGTCCAGCTTGTTCGCGTTCCACAGTTCGACCTCGTGGTTGTCGCCGCCGGCGATCGCCAGGTTATCCCCGTTCCAGGCGATCGCCTCGGCACGCGCCGTTCGTTCAAGCTTGTTGATCTGCGTCAGCTTTTCCGATTTCGGGTCGATCAGGACAACGCCATCGCTTCCTTCGAAATAGAAACCATTTTGCTGAGTGAGAACGCCAACTCCCACGGCGAGACGATCGCCGCCGGTCGAGAAGGCCAGCGAGCGCGAGAACCGGTTCCAGCCAAGACTCACGGACCGAAGCGCGCCGGCCTTGAGATCGCCGACAATAAGCGCATCGCCCAAAGTCCCCGCGGCAACCAAGCGTACGCCGGGATGAAACGCCGCGCATCGGATCTTGTCATCCGTCTTAAGGCCCATCACCTTCTTGTGAACCCAGCCGTCCGCCGCCTTCGTCCACGTCTCGACATTCGCGTTCTCGGCCAAGGAATAGATGGTGCCATCCTTGTCGACCATCATCGCCCGCACGCGATTGAAATTGTTGCCTTCTGCCCGATCATGCGTGCCGACATATTGCGGCGGTCCCGCATCGTCCCAAATCCAGACGCTGCCATTGCCGGTGCCGACAGCGAGTTGTTTGCCGTTGGGCGAAAACGCCAGGCAATTGACGGCGTAGAAATTTTCCTGTCCGCGACTGAGATCGACGAGTTTCCGAATCTTGCCGCCTTCACGCTCGATCACGGCCACCGAAGTGTTGAGCATTCCATAACCGCCGACAGCTACCAGTTTGCCGTCCGGCGATATATCCATCGCATAAAGGCTGCCGCGTTGCTCTCGCCAGCTCGGCCAGCGCAGGTACGAAACAGACTTCGCATCGAGGCCCTTGTCGCCGACCGGATACACAATGACCTGCTTGTCGTCCCCGACAGCCAACGCGAATCGGCCATCCGGAGTGAACTTGAGCACGTCGCAAGTGCCAGTCCGGCCTCCGGTATCAAGTATGATGGTTGGTTCGCGGCGATCGCGCCGGTCCAATTGGTCGGTGGGCGCGGGTTGAGCAATACCAGTCCCTGCGAACACCGATAACGTCAAAAGTTGGCAAAGGCCCCGACACATGCATCGGACTCCGAATTCGAGCATTTCCCTACCAGCTTCATGCAAATGCGCCCACGCCGCCGGACAGTCCAGTTCAAACCGCCAGGCCGCCGTGCTCGGCTACATCGCGAATTCGTTCCAAAACTCGGCGAATTTTGCGGTCGTAGGAACCCATTTTCTCGGCAATTTCTTCCGTGGAATAGCCCTGTAACCGCAGTTCCAGTATCTCCCGGTCGCCGGTCTGCAACTGGCCCATAAAATGTTCGAGCTGATCCAAAAACGTCACGGTCGCCTCGGGCGTCGGCTCGTTGGTCAAAAGCTGCAATAATTGTTCGTGGGCGCTATCGCCTTGGACCAGCTCCATTCCCGGGTCGCGTTTGGCCGCCTTGTGATGGGCGATCTGACGCAGCGTCTTGTGGACCGTGATCCGCATAAGCAATCGGAACAGATCGTCCTGATCGCCGATTTCGAACTTATCGTCTTTGAGCCGGGCGAAGAACGTGCGAAACACCGATTGCACGATGTCCTCAGCGTCCACGCGGCTCGCGAGGCGCTGGCTGATTCGCCGCTTGGCCAAAGGAATCAGACGTGCCACGTAGGCATCGAATAATTCGCGGGCGGCATCCTGATCGCCGCGACGACAGCGCTGGATCATGTCGTCTTCGGCCATGTTCGCGCTCCGGGTGCAATGGGCTTCCGTAGTCATGATGATACTCAATAGCGCCAACCGGGTCAAAATGTAACTGTATTGGGCGAGAATATTGCTCTGCCATCCTGACGAAATCGAAGCCATCGGCAACCGGAAACGTGTCTTCGAACCGATGTCAAGTGATTCCGGCGCAAACCCTCCCACGCATCCGCGAAATCACCCATTTGAGCCAAAAATCGATGATAAATCTCCACAAGTTGCTTTTAGAAAATAAGTTACGGCGACTCGGTGAAAGGCCGAATTTGAGCCAAGAATCACTTCGACACTCGAACTATTGCATGCCGACCCGAAATACCCACGGATTGTATACCACGGCTGAAATGCCGGAAATGCATGGGCGTTTCATCCGTGGTATTCAATCCGTGGGTCAGTTGGCTTTTGGTGTCCGTCAAAGCGCGGTTGCCTTCAACCTCCAATCGCGGTTGTGTTAGGCGTGCTTTTCCGCTGGAACCGCAACCCCGGCCAAACGCTGCGTTTCTTCTCGACCCAGGCGATGACAAAAATCTCCGAACGACTCGCCGTTGCGCCGTGCCGTGCGGAAAGCACTGAGCAGCTTCGTTAGCAGCGGAACGATCTCGCCGCGCGGCAACAGGTCTTTCAGCTCGAAGTTCAAGCGTGTGCTGAGCACATGCCCGCCGACAAACAACGTGTATTTGTCGCCGCTCCGGCCCACGATGCCGATGTCGCTCTGGTAGGGCCGCACACAACCGTTCGGGCACCCAGTCATCCGCACGCTGATCTTCTCCTCGCGCAAGCCGAGTTCCGCAAGGACCGTCTCCAGTTCATCAACGATTCCGGGCAGCGTGCGTTCGGCTTCGGAAATGGCTAGGCCACAAGTTGGAATCGCCGGACATGCCATGCTGAATTGCTGGAGGAGCGAAATTCGATCTTCCCGGACGATTCCGTGCTCGCTCAAGAGCCGGTCGATTTCCGACCGCGCCGATGCGTCCAAGTCGCGCAGCAACAAGTCTTGTTGGGCCGTGATGCTCAAGTTCGGCCGGAACTTGTCGATGATTTTTCGCAGACCGGATCGCAAACGCAGCGAACCCTCGTCCTTCACGCGGCCATTCTCAACGCTGATTCCGAGGCCCCATTTGCCGTCGCCTTGCGGTTGCCAGCCCAGATGAAGCTCAAAACCGGTGATTTCGGCGGCTCGGGGCGGAACAAGCGGAAACGGCAGATAACCGGCCAAGACCTCGCGGAAACGTTCGACTCCCCAATCGTGGACCAGATACTTGATTCTCGCCCGCTTGCGGTCGGCGCGATTGCCGCGATCGCGAAACAGCTTCACGACGGCCTCCGCCGTTTC
>JBGQCZ010000371.1:0-5942 GCA_041495645.1 Gemmataceae bacterium
AGGAAGGCTGGGTGGAAGCAACCTGGGAAACTAAAGACTTTGGCGGTTTCCAACGCCAGGGCCTCGAAGTACATTTGCAGCCGTCGGGCGCCAAGGTGCTTCTTCAAATGCGTGGCACTATTCTGATGCCGTGGCAGAATCGCGACCAGAAGTAGAAGTGCCAAAGTCCCAAATCGCGGATCGTGAACAGCGGGTGAAAATCGTAGCCGGAAAGCTTTTCCTTCGCGCCTTGCAACCGGTCCACGATGCAGACAACGCGCAGCACTTTCACGCCGAACTGTTCCACGGCTTGAACTGCTTTCAATGCCGATTCGCCGGTTGTAAGCACGTCGTCGAGGATCACCACGCGCTGGCCGGGCTTCAGTCCGCCTTCGATCAGCGACTGGCTGCCGTGTTCTTTCGCTTGTTTGCGTACAAAAAAGCCTTCGAGAGCTCGGCCGTTTTCGTGATAGCGCATTACGGTCGCCGTCGCCATCGGGATGGCCCCGACTTCCAAACCGCCGACCGCCTGGATGTCCAAGTCACGCGTTGCCTGCCAGATCAATTCACCCAGCAGCCACGCGGCTTCGGAGTGGAACAGCACTTGCTTGCTGTTGATGTAAAAGGAGCTTTCCTTGCCGGACGCCAGTTTGAACTTGCCGAACGACACCGCTCGACTTTTGAATAGCTCCAACAATCGGCTGCGCGGATCGGACATGACGCGCTCACTCCCTTGCATTTTGGACGCCAACGCGGTCCAATGTACTGCCGATGGCACGAGAAGAAAGGGGAACATCATGGCCGACAAACCCAAGACCTATTCGGAAGCCGAAATCCCGGCGAAGTTGCAGGAACACAAGCTTGCTTCGTGGAAACTCGAAGACGGCTGGCTGCGGCGGAAGTTCAACACCGACGGCTGGCGCAGTACGTTAATGCTGGTGAATGCGATCGGCTTCCTGGCGGAGGCCGCCGATCATCACCCCGACCTGACGGTGACCTGGGCCAAGGTATGGGTCAAACTGCAAACGCACTCGGCAGGCGGAATCACCGACAAGGATTTCTACCTGGCCCGCAAGATTGAAGACATCGTGCTGTGGCGGCCGGAAGCCGGCAGCCCGCTGCAAGGCGCGGCTAAGAACGAGTTTGTAAAGGTGGATTAAGAGCATCGGGAGATTGAAATGAAGCGAATGTCTTTCAGTTGCGTGATCGCGCTGACCGTGCTCGGATCGGCTTCCGCGCAACAACCAGCGCCAATCCGAACCGTCGAGATTTCGGCTAATCGCGATCTGAAAAACGTCATCGTTTCGATCCCGATGGAGGGTGTGAAAGGGATAGGGTCGAGTCTTCTTGGTGTGACCGAGCCAAACGCGCAGGTCTATTATTCGTGCCAGTATCTGGCTTCGGGCCGGCTCGGGCTTTCGGACGGCAAGCCGGAACTGTTGGTGCTGGTGCACGAGCTTCGGGCGAACCAGACCAAGACCCTGGAAGTGCGTCCGTCAATACCCCCTGCTGGGATTCGTCCGCCATTGCGACTGGCGTGGCACGACGCCGGCAAGGACACGATTGAATTGCGCCTAAGCGATCCCGGCTCGCGGCCAGTCCTCCGCTACACCCAGTTCACGTTCGATCCCAAGGCCTCGGCAAACCCGCTCACCAACCCGACCATCAAGCCGTATCATCACGTCTTCGATGCGACCGGCAAAACGTTGCTGACCAACGGCCCCGACGGCAAGTACCCGCACCATCGCGGAGTCTATTTCGGATTCAATCAGATTTCCTACGAGGGCAAGAAAGCCGATGTCTGGCATTGCCGCAACGGCGAGAGTCAGCGGGCCAATCCCAAACAGATCAAGGAGAGCGGCAATTTGTTTGGGCTGCATCGCCTTGAAGTCGCCTGGCGCGGGCAGGACGGCGGGACGTTCGCCAATGAGGAACGCGAGCTCGCGGCTTATGAGTTCTCCGGAGCGACCATGATTGACTTCCGCTCGCGCCTGAAGACCGATATCGAAAGCGGCGTGAAACTCGATGGCGATCCGCAACACGCGGGTTTCCATTTCCGGGCCAGCTCGGCGGTTGAGGCACACGACAAGGAGACCTATTTCCTGCGCCCCGACGGCAAAGGCGAGCTCGGCAAGGAAATCAACTGGGACCCAAAGACCAAGAAAGGCCCGGTGAACCTGCCCTGGAATGCGATGTGTTTCGTGATCGACGGCAAACGCTACACGGCGCTCTATCTCGACCATCCCGACAACCCGAAGGAAGCCCGCCAAAGCGAACGCACCTACGGCCGCATTGGCACCTATTTCGAATACCAGCTCACTCCCGCGAAACCGCTGTTCGTGAAGTACCGATTGTGGATTCAGTCCGGCGAAATGACCGTCGAGGAATGCGAGGCGCTGAGCCGGGCGTTTGTCGAGCCGGTGAAGGTTGCGGTGAAGTGACTTCAAATAGAACGCGCATGCGGCGGATTAACAGAACGCTTTGCACAACGAATCCGCGATCTCGCGGTGACGTGGCACCGGCGCTTGCTGGCCGTTCGCCGGATTGCGATAAAGATCATGCCTCTTTCCATGGCGCACAAACTCGCATCCCGCATTTTCGAGTTCGCGAATGAAGGCTTGCCGCTTCACACTTCCAACTCCACCGGTTCCTTTTGGGCCATGCCGGGCGCCGGCGATCGCTCCTGAGTCACCACGAGGTCGTAGGCATCCTGAATGTTCTTGCGAAGCTCCTTCAGTGTCTTGCCCTGGCTGAATACGCCAGGCACCTCCAAAAGGCGACCGACGCAAAACTTTCCATCTTGCCAGTATTCCAAAGTAAATTGACTACGCATCGTAATCCCCACTGATACGGGCACTAACCAGGGCCAACGACACTCACGCCCCCCGGCTCATTCGGAAAAAGTGATTGCAACTGCCGCAACGCGATTTCAGCTTGCAGTTTATCGGCGGTCCGCTCTTCAGAGAATGTGACCAGCGCCGTCAATTGTTCGTGTTCTTCGGCCGACAAGAATTCCTTTCGCTCGCCGAGTTCCAGCATTTGGCGATCGAGCGCCGGCGGGAAGCGATAGTCCACGACACGGCGCAACGCTCTAACGCTGTTGTGAACGGCCTGACTCAGCCGTGGCTCGTTTTTTGTCGGTGCGGACATGCAGACTCCTCCTTCCGACCATCATGAAGGCGTCGCCGGAATCTCGCAACGGGATTCATCTCGCTGAAAGCGCGTACTTTCCGACAGAGTCCGCATTCAACACTAACCCCAACCCCGGTCCAGCGGGCGGGACGAGATTCCCGTCAGTCAACCGCACGGGCTCGACGAACAGCGACGACAGCCACGGTACGTATTCCACCGCCTGCACTCCCGGCAGACCGCATGCGAGATGCATGCCAATCTCCGGCAACAATCGCGGCGATACAGGACGGCGATTGAGTTCCGCGAGCGACGCCACTTTGAGCCACGGCGTCAGTCCGCCGACGCGGATCACGTCGGGCCGAAATGTCACCGGTGCGCCGCACTCCAACAATCGAACGAATTGGCCGGTCGAGGTAAAGCGACCGCCCGCTGCAAGCGGGGTGTCGATCCGCGATGAGAGCCGGGCGTAACTTTGCAGGTCGTCGTCAGCGAGCGGGTTTTCGAGCCAATCGGCGCCGATTTCCTCCTCGATGAAGCGGCCCATCGGCAAGGCGGTTTCATAATCGTACGGGCGTTCGATCGTGACGGCGTACCAGATGTCTTCGCCGAGCGCGTCGTGAATTGTCACGAGCTTGTCGGATTCGGCCTTGGGATCAACGCCGGCCAGGCTCACGCGCACGCCGCCAATGCCCTTGGCGATCGCGTCGCGGCCGGCGGCGATGACGGCGTCAGCCGCCGTGCAGGCGCCGGCCGTCTCGGCGGTGAAGCATTTGGCCGATTCGCGCACCCCGCCGAGCAGCTTCCACAACGGCGACCCCGCCGCCTTGCCTTTCAAATCCCACAAGGCCACGTCGATCGTGGCATAGGCGGAGTGGGCTGCGGCGCTTTCCAGCGTGTGAACCTTGGCCCAGAGCCGTTCGTGGTGTAGGGCGTTTTCGCCGACGAGAAGCGGAGTGATGTCGTCTTCGATCGCGGCCAGCAACGAACGCCCGCCGTCGGCGAAACAACCAAAACCGACGCCGGTCATTCCGCCATCGGTTTCAACTTGAACGAGCAATACGGTCACGGCCGGCCGGGGAATCGTCGCCTTGCCCGCGACTGAGAGCGGGATGGATTTCTCCAGCGGGATTCGCAGCAATTGGCTGTCAATTCGGGTAATTCGCATGGAGTGATTCTATCAACGCGAACCGCCGGGCTTTACCCCGGCGGTCGAACAAAACCGCCGGGCCAATCCCAGCGGCTCGCGGATAAGCAACTAAATATTCGTGCCAGCGGCCACGCGCTTACGCAAGGCGCTGTTCCAGTAACCGTAGCCGAAGTAGATGAGAAGCCCGATCGCGAGCCAACCTAACAATCGATACCAAGTCATCGTCGGCAGAAACATCATCATCATCACGTTTACGAGAATGCCCAACGGAGCGACAACGAAGAGTGCGGGACAGCGGAACGGCCGTGTCGCGTCGGGCCGCTTGATGCGCAGCATCAGTACCGCGCCGCACACGACTATGAACGCGAACAACGTGCCGATGTTGACCATCTTTTCCAGCTCTTGAATCGGTGTAAACGCCGCAACGACGGCGATAATGCCCCCGGTGATCATCGTGGAAATGTGCGGCGTCTTGAACTTCGAGTGGACAGCGCCGAAGATCGATTTCGGCATGAAGCCGTCGCGGGCCATGGCCAGGAAGACGCGGGCCTGGCTCAAGAACGTGATCAACAAGACGCTGGTCATGCCGGCCAAACCGCCGAGGGCAATGATTGCCGCCGAGTATTTCAAGACGGTGCCGCCGCCGCCTTGCATCTCTTCGGCCTTTTGGCGGAATGCCGAGGCCACAGCCGCTTTGGTGTCGATTTCCGGGTAAGGCTTCATGCCGGAAATGACCCCGGCCACGAGCATGTACAAGACCGTGCAAACCGCCAGCGAAGCCAAGATGCCGAATGGCACGTCGCGCTGCGGTTTGACGGCCTCTTCGGCGTGCGTGGAGATTGAGTCAAAACCGATAAACGCGAAGAACACCAATGCCGCACCAAGCATGATGCCGGAGAGCCCGTAGGGCGTGAACGTGGTGCGCGTTCTGTTGTCGATACCGGCAAGCTCCTTGTTAAGGCCCAACTTAGCCATGAGCCCCCAATTATCGGCTTCCTTTGCCTCAACTTTCTCCAGTGCGTAAGTGATCACCGCTTGGGCCCGCTTCTTGTCCTCATCCGTCTTCGGCAAGCTTTTCGCAAACAGCGTTCGCGCGTGCTCGATTCGTTCGTTGCCGGCCTCTTGCGATTCCTGGCCCGAAGCCACGCGCTCGGCGGAGATCTTCTCGGCACGGTCGATCATGTATGCCGACATTGCCTGGGCTTCGAGTTCCTTCTGACGATCGTCCGCGCTTTTCTTTTCGGGAACGATGAGGGCTACTTGCGTCCCGTCTTTCTTTTGAGTTTCAACCCGCACCACATACTTCGCGGCGTGACCCAGATTGGCTGCCACCAATTTCTCACCGGCGGTTAACATCGCATCTTCGCTTTTCGCGTAATCCTTTGCCGCATCCGGCAGCGATTGTTGCTGCGGCAGCTTGCGTTCTTCGATTGGGATGCTCGTCCAATTTCGACTGGTGATGTAGCCGGCGCCCATGGCGATCACGAACAACACCACGCCCAGTTTTACGATCACCAGGATCGTGTTGGAAATAGCGCTTTCGCGGATGCCGATCACCAGCACGCCGGTGACCAAGAGTAGGATCACAACTGCAGGCAGATTGAGCCAAGCGCCGGCTTTGCTGTAAGGATCGTAACTGAGATACTCGGGGACTTGCCACGCCTTGTCGAGAAACAAGCCCGTG
>JBGQCZ010000372.1:0-5939 GCA_041495645.1 Gemmataceae bacterium
CCCCCCCCCGCCAACATCTCCTTGCTGGGCGGTAGCGCTACATTCAGCGGCCAGCTTGGTCAACCGACTCCGCGTGCTGATAGCGCCGACTCGCCGAACGAGCCGAATCGGGTTCCAGCTTCCGAGCCCGTGACCGACCAAACCCCAAGCCATCCGCTCGACTCGCCGTTGGATTCCGCCGGCGGGCTCAACGGCCCCCTGTTCATGATTTCGTCGGACATGATCCAACCATCGGAAAGCACCGGCGGCGATTCGTCTACCGGCACAAGCAATATCGGTGGCACAGCGGCCAGTTCAGTTGTAGCCGGGCTCTCTGAGCCCGGTCCGGCCTCACAGAGGCCGGCTACAGAAACCCCGGCGTCGCCGAGTCCAACAACAGACAACCAATTGTCACCCATCATTCCCGACGATTCTGACGGCGTTTCGGCATCAACCGAAGCGATGGGACCGAATCGCGGCGACGGCAATCACGATGGCATTCGCGATGCGATCCAATCCGACGTGACTTCGCTGCGAGCCAGTTCCGGCGGTTCGTTCGTCACCGTGGATGCGATGGGCCACACTCTGACAAACGTCCGAGCGATTGCCGCTCCGTCGGCAAATGCAGGCAATGTAAATCTTCCCATGGGAATGTTTCAATTGGAAGTCCGCGACGTGACGCCCGGCGGAGCGGCAACGGTGCGCCTCACCCTGCCGGACGGGTCCAATCCGCACCATTATTTCAAGCAGGATTCGACGGGCGCCTTGCAGAGCTTCGACTTTGATGGAAAGACGGGTGCCGAGTTCAACGGCAACGTCGTGACGCTGCATTTCGTGGATGGCGGGCGCGGCGACGCCGATGGCGCGGCCAATGGAGTCGTCGTCGATCCAGGCGGATACGGCTCGTACCCGATCGTCACGGCCGCTAAGGTGCGTGAGGTCACGTTTTCCGGTGACGACCGGATTAACATCGTCGCCGATCCGGGTACCCCGGATTACCCAACGGGGGCGCAATGGGTGGATACGGACCTGAACGGCATCATCGATGCGCCGGGGGACCGGGCGCTGCCGGTCGGGTATCCGCGCAACAAGAATGCACTCGTGTCGGCGCGCTTCGCGGCCACCATCTCGGACTGGCCCTACCCACCATCGATCTACAGCTTGAAGGTGAAATGCACCAACCCGCTTACGGCCTATTCACCCTATTATTTTTCCATTCCCTGGACTACCGTGACCTTGGATGGCACGGATTTGGTTCTTGCGCCCACCCCTGTAGACAATCCATTCCCCACCTTTGTCAACTACGGCACGCTTCAGCTCAACTGGGAGTTCTCGAACAGCGGAGGCCTGGGCACGTCGCCCGCCGGGGTAAGTGCGAACGAACTCTACGTCACGCTGGCCACGCCCAGCACAAGTCCCGTGTACCATACGCTCATCCATACTTCAGTGCCGATCTCGGCCATGTTTCCCACGGGCGTCGAATCGAGGGTGATCTCCCAGACTTGGATGAACTTCGAGGCACGGCAACTAACGACCAGAAACGTCAATCCGTTGTATAACGGTCTCGAACTCAGATACTACGGCGAGTGGAATACGTGGGTACAAACTGCCGCTTCTCTTCTCGGAAATCTTGACGGACAGTGTTACGCGTTTGCCGAGCTTTTCGTCAAGTCACTCAAGGCCGCAGGCGTCAATGACACACCGTTGCTATTTACCAAAGTTGGCCCAATAGCAAACGAGAGCATGTTGATCAAGAACTGGATTTTCTCCGGGGATGGGACGGCCAATGTGACGATCGCTAACGTGGTGTATCCGTATCAGAATGCACTGGCTGACCCGACTCAGAACCCGAACGATGCAATCTATACGGGCGGATTCGGTTGTTTCGTCAAGAAGACTGCTGGTGTCTGGGGATACTACTGGGGAACCATCGTCGAAGTTGCGGACGACACGACTGGCGTCCCAGGTCAGAACAGCGTGAACCCAAAATCGAACTTCAGAGATCACACGATCGTCAAGATCGACGGCAAGTACTATGACCCGAGCTACGGCACGGGTCCTTTCGACACTTTGCAAGCGTGGGAAGATGGTTCGGTGCAGGGCTTCTACACCAGCGCCACAATTCCAAACAACAATGACAAATTCCGGATGGTCTTTCGCAAGAACCTTGCTGGCCCCGACATCGAACCAAAACCTTAATGATTGCGATCAGAAGTACGACGAATTCCGATCCAATTCGAGGTGTCATTCATGATCCATGTGTGGATAATCTGGGGCTTCGAGTTCATCATTTCGACCCTGATTAGCCCGCCACTTATTCGGGGGACTTTGGACGGTAACTACGCCTATACAGCTGGCGTTGACGGTAAGCCAGGCGTGTACAGGGCATCCGGCGCGGGTATTCTTTCGATCTTGCGGCAAGATATTTTAGGAGACAAAAAACTCACTGTACTCGATCACCCGAGGGAGATCTTCGGCATTGCACAGCCCCTGCCTCGGTGGCAGCTCATCAACAAGCAGTATTACGGTGTAACGTATCAGGTCTCTGGCGGCGATACGACCGGCTCGTTCAATTCGATTACGCTTGAGATGATCGAGGCATTAAACGCGATTCCTAGACACGGTGGTGATTTTCTGACGAATTACGGGCCCCATCTCGGCCCCATTTCGGGCGCTTTTGCAGGACAAGAAGAGCCGATCATACGTCGGATCTTCTTCGACTTCTGGGCGTTGGGCGATAAGCGATACGAACTCTATTATACCGAACCCCATTTGGGTAACCGGCTGACACGTAAGGACTTCCATCCAATGGGGAACAGGCGTCCGGAGCAGTCGCCTGAGGGAAAGTGGAAAAAGGTCGGCGAGTGGGCTTTCGACTGGACGGGCCCATTCTACGTCGCCGCCGTTGGGGACGACCGCTACTTCGTGACCGATACGGGCCGCGTCTTCTTTGCCCCAAAGATTGATCGCACCTTCGCGCCCGAGGTCCACGACTTCGGTCCCCGACGGGCGGTCAAGCCGGAGACACAGCTCAAAGAGCTTTGGAAGGGACCGCCGGTCGATGCCTTGATTCACGATGCCGATGCCAAGACGTGGTACGCCTTCACCAAGGATCGGTATTTCAAAATCGCCGATCCGATCAAGCCGAAGCCGCACACCATCCCCTTCCGCCGTGAATGGACCGCGAATAAGGCCCTGGAATCAGCTGTGTTGTGCGGCCGGGTGATCCGCGGCCTGCCCGCGCCTACCATGACCGAGCGCACCTGGGATGATCTCGCGTCGCCGGAGCCGCGAGTTGGCCACAAAGCCGTTTGGGCAAACTTGAATGAACCGGCGCGGGCCGTGGCGCTGTTGAAGGAACGGCTCAAACCGGTGCCATCGCCACCTGCCAAGGAGCTGGCGGCGTTGATCGATGACCTGGGGTCGGAGTCCTTCGCGAAACGAGAAGCGGCGCAGAAGCGGCTGCGCGAATTTGGGCACACAATCGAGCCCATCCTGCGCGAGGCGGTTAGCACGGCAGCCACCCCCGAGGGCAAGCGACGTTTGAACCAGCTTTTGACCGACTGTCAAAGCATTGCGTCGCGGACGCCCGATGAGATTCGCGCTGTCCGGGCCGTGCAGATGCTGGAGCGCATCGGCAATCCTGAATCACGACAACTCTTGGAAGCGTGCGCCAAAGGCGCTGACGCCGCAATCTTGACACGCGAGGCACGGCAGGCGTTGAAGAACGCCTCACCGTGACAAGGTTACCCCTAACGCCACTAAGAAAATCGGTCAGCAGGTCGTGAGCGCTGCGCGGCACCCAGAAATGACGTCCGGCAGAGGGTCGTGTCGCCAATTGCTCAAATAGTTTCAACTGTCGTGCTATAATCCTGAGACGGACACTTCATGCCAAATTGGGTTCGTTTCGCGCTGCTGCCGCTGCCAATCTGGCAGTAACTGACGCAGGCCAACCTCAGTGCCTTTTCATAAATCAGTCGTTGAACGGAAGTTACGTCTTACGACCCTTCGGCACACCACTTGCTAAGCCTCATCCATTCGATTGAATTTCGATTCGCGCGATCATTACATGACGGAGACGCATTCATGGCAGCGAAGCAACTTGCATACGCTGACGAAGCTCGCCAGAAGTTATTGGCGGGTGTGAGCACATTGGCCCGGGCCGTTCGCAGCACGCTTGGACCGCGCGGACGCAATGCGGTCCTCGATAAAGGCTGGGGCAGCCCGACCGTTACCAAAGACGGCGTCACCGTGGCCGAGGATATCGAACTGAGCGATCCGTACGAGAACATGGGCGCTCAGTTGGTGAAGGAAGCCGCCAGCAAGACGAGCGACGTGGCCGGCGACGGCACCACCACCGCGACCGTTTTGGCCGAGTTCATTTATCGCGAGGGCCTGAAAGCCGTCAGCGCCGGCGGCGACCCGATGGCCGTGAGCCGCGGGATTCAAAAGGGCGTCGAGAAAATGGTCGAGGAACTGAAGGACCGCCTCGCCGAAAAACTCGACGCCAAGGACAAGAAGGAAATCACCGAAGTCGCAACGATAGCGGCCAACAACAATCCCGAGATCGGCAAGAAACTCGCCGAAGCGATGGATAAAGTCGGCGCGACCAACGGCGTCATCACCATCGAAGAAGGCAAGACCGCCGACACCGAAGTCGTGGTTGTCCAGGGCATGCAATTCGATCGCGGCTTCCTTTCGCCGCACTTCGTCACCAATCAGGAACAGATGCTCTGCGAATTGGAGAACCCGTACATCCTCATTTACGAGGAAAAGGTTTCCAATGTTAAGTCGCTGGTTCCGCTGCTGGAGTGGATCCTCAAGAAGAACGAACCGCTGATCATCCTCGCCGAGGACGTGGAAGGCGAAGCCCTGGCCACGCTGGTGCTGAACAAGATCAACCCGAAGACGGGCCTCAAGGTGTGTGCGATCAAGGCCCCAGGCTACGGCGACCGCCGCAAGGCGATGCTCGAAGACATCGCCACCCTGACCGGCGGCAAACCGCTGTTCAAGGATTTGGGCGTGCAACTCGATAGCATGTCGACGCCGACTCCGGAGCAAACCCGCAAGGGCGTTTTGCCGGAACCGACGGTCGTGGCCAACGGGTATCTCGGCCGAGCCAAGAAGGTGCGCATCGACGCCGAGAACACGACCATCACCGAAGGCGCCGGCGACAAGAAGGCCATCGACGGCCGAGCCGAGCAGATTCGTCGCGAAATCGAAAAAACCGACAGCGAGTACGATCGCGAGAAGCTTCAGGAACGTCTGGCGAAGTTGGCCGGCGGTGTGGCCGTCCTCAAGGTGGGCGGCGCGACCGAAACACAAATGAAAGAGCGCAAGGCTCTTTATGAGGACGCGCTGCACGCCACTCGCGCAGCCCTCGAAGAAGGCATCGTTCCCGGCGGCGGCGTCGCTTTGCTGCACGCCCGCAAGGCGCTGGCCAAACTTGAACTCGAAGGCGACGAGCAGATGGGCCTCGACGTGTTGCGCCGCGCCGTCGAAATGCCTTGCCGGCTCATCGCCGAAAACGCCGGCGTGGACGGCACGGTTGTCGTCAACAACATCCAAAAGCAGAAGGACAAGAACTACGGCTACAACGCCGACAAGGGCGAATACATGGACCTGCGCAAGGCGGGCATCATCGACCCGGTGAAGGTCACTCGCAGCGCCCTCCAAAATGGCGCCAGCGTGGCCTGCCTGCTGCTGACCACCGAATCGCTTGTTGCCGACATCCCCGAAGAAAAGAAGCCCGACGATCACCATGACCATCACGGAGGCGGCATGGGAGGAATGGGTGGCATGGGAGGAATGGACTTCTAGGACCCGCGCTCGAATCACTCCCCCACAACAGAACACACTCACAAGCAAAGAAATTCCCATGGCCAAACAAATCCTCTTCGACAATGCGGCTCGTCAAAAGATGCGCGACGGCATCGAAAAGCTCGCCAAGACCGTTCGCG
>JBGQCZ010000373.1:0-5932 GCA_041495645.1 Gemmataceae bacterium
AGTCGGGGGACTAGGATCCTGGAAGGGGCGGACCTCCGCCCCTTCTATTTTCCCATTGCCATTCCAAAGGAGCCGCTCGTGTCGCTCCCGGCCGTTCCTGTAGCCCAGACACCCGAGAACAAGTTTCGGGAGTTCCTGAACAGCCGCTCGAAGCCTCAACGGTTCACCGATCAGCAGCGCGACATCATCGAGTACATCTTTTCGCACCACGACCACTTCGACGCCGACCAGTTGATCCTCGAAATTCAACAGGCCGGAATGCGCATCAGTCGCGCGACCATTTACCGCATGCTGACCAAGCTCGTGGACGCCGGCCTCTTGCGCCGCATCGAAATCGGCACGCGCACCGTCTACGAGCACGACTACGGCTACCCGCAACACGAACATATGGTCTGCGAAAAGTGCAAGAAAATGATCGAATTCCAGCACGGAAACATCACCGCCGCGCTGCGTGAAGTTTGCACGCAAAACAATTTCCAAATGAGCGGCCACACGCTAGTCGTGCGCGGGATCTGCTCCGACTGCAACCGCGCGCGCAATGCCAAACGCCGGCTCGACATGATCTAATAAAGTTTACGTTTCGCGCTCGGCGCATGCCGCGCAGAATCTCACTCACACTCCCGAAGTGCCAATACCGCAAACGCCGTCCCCGCGTTCGTGATGTAATGCGCTTTGTCGTTGTTGAGCGAGCGGGTGAACCAGCGTCCGCTCTCGGTCTGATGCTTCCGCAACCATTCGGCGCCCTTCTTGATCGCTTCCTGATCCTTGGCCAACCCGGCCTGTCGCAACACAAACACCACTAGGCCGGTTGCATAACCATCGCTTTCCGCGTTGGCATCGTTGGGCGAGCCATCACGGCGTTTCCACGCGCCCAGCAACGGCAGACACCATCCGCCGTCGGAGTGTTGTTTCGACAACAACTCGCGGATCAGCGACTGTCTCTCGTCGTCCAAGAGCAACCCATCGAGCCGAGCACTGGCCCACAAAAGCCAGGTTTTGTGGTGGAGATCCGGGGCCGGCGTTTGCTTGAGGTACTGTTTGAGTTTTGCAAGGCCGCCCTTCGCCGACGCGCTATCCTTGTATCCGCCGGGCGCATAGCCGACTCCGACAGCAGCGTAGAGCGCTCCGAAGTAATCGTCGTGTTCGAACGGCGGCCAATCGCACTTGAGCCAGGTCCAACCGCCGTCCTTGCCTTGCAGCGTCCACATGCGGTCGAGGGCTTTTTTGGTGATCGGATTCAACTTGTTCGTGGTCATCGCATCGCTGACTGCGAGGCATGAGGCCGTGGCAACGACTTCCGCGTCCCAACGCGGCTTGGCCGTGTCCCAGTTCGCGGCCCGATTCTCAAAGAACGAGCGAACTTCGCGCCACTCATTCCCCGGCCTCCCCACCGGCGACAGCAGCGGGCGGGCGATCAGGTACGGATAATTGGTGTGGCAGGTTCCGCAATTCCTTTCACGCGTCCAATTGACGGCTACGCCATCAAGAAACGACGCTGCTTTTTCCTTCGACCAGGTTTTCAACAGCGGTTCGCCGGGCTTGTTCGGCGAGGGCTTTTCAACGGGCGGCGGCTCGGCGAGGACTGAAGAACTGACAATCAGGGCAATACTGAAAGAGAGGGATCGAATCATGGCTCATCAAAATGAAAATAGCCGCTTGCGGTTTTGCGCGCGGGCGTGCGCAAAGCCGCAAGCGGCCGGGGAACTCAAACCTTGTCCAGAACCACGAAGCCTTTGCGGTATTCCCGAGTCAGCATATCGTTGGCTTCCTTGTCGTTCAGGAAGGTCTCGGTCTTCGGATCGATCATGAGCTTGCGGCCCAACGAGAACTTGGTCGTAGCCAAATCGACCTTGTTGTCTTTGAGATGCTCAACCATTCGTTTGATCGAATCGTAACCGTCCTTTTCCTCGCCGAACGACTTCTCGACCTCGGAAAAAGCCGTTTGTTTTCCGAGCCGGTAACTGATGTTGCCGAGATGGCACATGGCGCTCGAAAGGTGCCCTTCGAGGATGTCGGCGTTGAGCAGTTCGTGTTTGCGCTCGCGCACGGCCCTGACAAAGTTGCCGTAGTGATCGCCGCCGCCGCTGAACTCCTGCAGCTTCTTGCCGTCCTTGTCGTACGCCACGCCGCTCGAATAGCTTGGACAAACGACGTAGCCTTCGGTGCCGTAGAAAATGTTTCCGACGCCGGCGCCGAGGAGCTTTTGAGTCGGCAGGCCACGAACCTCGAAGATCAATTCGCAGTCACCATAGTCGAAGAGGCAAATCTGCGTGTTGGCGGATTCGCCGTCATCGACGTAGCCAAACCGCCCGCCGATGCTGATGGCCGACTTCGGCAATTCCATTTTGCCGAGGCCCCAACGGGCCTTGTCCATTTCGTGAATGCCTTGGTTGCCGAGATCGCCGTTGCCGGTGTCCCAGGCCCAGTGCCAATCGTAGTGCAGGTTCTTGCGCATGAGCGGCTTCACGGGCGCGGGCCCGCACCACAGGTCGTAGTTGCATGACGCGGGAATTGCTGTCGCGTCCTTGACTTTGCCGATGCTGCCGCGTGCCTTATAACACAGTCCTCGCGAAAGATAGACTTTCCCGAGTTTGCCGGAGTGGACGTAGTCCATCGCGTCGCGCATGCCTTTGGAGCTACGGCTCTGGGTGCCGGTCTGGCAAATCTTGCCGTACTTGCGAGCGGTCTCGACGATAATTCGCCCTTCACGGACGTTGTGACTCACTGGCTTTTCCACGTAAACGTCTTTGCCCGCTTGCATCGCCCAAATGGCCGCCAGTGCGTGCCAGTGATTCGGCGTGGCAATGCTAATGATGTCGATCGACTTGTCGTCCAACACCCGGCGAATGTCCTGTGTGTAGTTGACGAGTTTCTTTTGTTTGTCCTCAACGGCCTTGATCGCTTTGCCAATCACCGCCGTGTCCACATCACAAATGGTGGTGACGACGGTATTGAGTTTGGTGTTGCCGGCAAACCCGCCGACGTGGTCCATGCCGCGGCCGCGGACGCCGACGCAGGCCACGCGCAGTTGCGAGTTCACATCGCCGCTCTTGCCGTTGCCATTTTGGGGTTTGTCATCGGCCACTACGGAGCCGTCCAAAGCCGCAAAGGCCAGCAGTCCCGACGCGGACGCGGAGGCGGCAATAAAATCACGACGATCGAGAGGACGCATCGGCGAGTCTCCTTTTCGGAGGGAAGAGGTATGCAGGCGGGTGTGAAAGATAGTTTAACCACTCAGCGGGCGGCTGGTCAATCATTCGCTGTTTTTTTTCGGCATTCTTGCGGGCGGGATCATTGGCGAATCCATTACCGCCGGGCATTGCGGTCCGGTAGAATCACTCGAAGACTCAAGGGGCCCGCGCCATGCTGAAGTATCAACGAATCGTGATTTTCCTCGTCGCTGGGATTCTCGTCGCGGTTGTCGGAACCGGAGCAGTTTTTCTTTGGCGGATGTTCCAAACTCCGCCGGTCGACGTCCACGAAGTCGGGGGAACGATCCTGATTTATGAAATCGATCGTACCGAGCCGCTCGACGCTCCAACGATGGAGCAAATGATCGAGAAGACCAAACGTCGCTTTGCCGGCCGAATGGGATACCTGACAGTGAGGCCCAACGGCGATCGCTGCATTGAAATTCAGGTGCCGCGGCTCAAGAAACTGGATAATGCCACCGAGGTTGAAACCGTCCGTTCAATCATGGCCATGACCGGGAAACTCGATTTTCGCATTGCGGCGAACAACGATGATCGCCCGGCTCTCGAAGCCGCACAAGAAATGTACACAAACCCCGCCGTCAAGGAGCGTGCCAAACTGTTGGCTCTTCTAGGGTCGCCGCCCGAACCGCCGCGGCATCCCACCAATCCCAAGGGTTTCTTGTGTATGCCGAACGACTCGGAACACGCCAATTACTCTTGGTTTCGGATGGGCCTCGAAGTCTTGCAGCAGTTAAGACTTGACGGTGACGACGCCGATTTGACCGACCCCAAATCAGACGCCTCCAAGCTGAAGGAAGCTCGCGCCAAAGGCGAACCGCTGCGCCTGGTGGATAACTTGGATGCCGCCTGGCTCATTTACAGCCGCGATTGCGCGAACGCGAACCTGAAAGCAACCGAGCGCGACCAAATCAAGTACGAACATTTTTTATTGTGCCGCGACCATGTGCAGATGAAGTCCGACGAGCCAAACAAGCTCGATGGTTCACACCTGATCGACGCCTACGCTTCGGTCGACGATCGCGGCGATCCTTGCATCTATTTCACGTTATCGAAGGTTGGCGGCGACATGTTCTTCGACCTGACTTCGCGGAATGTCTCGGCTGGAGACAGAAACTGCTATTTGGCGACGATTTTCGACAGCGTCGTGTTGACTGCCCCGAAGGTCTACAGCGGCATCCGCGAACACGGACAGTTAAGCGTTCCGCGTTTCAACCGCACGCAAGTCGATTGGATGGTCGCAGTCCTGCACGCCGGTTGCCTCCCCGTGCCGCTGAAGCCGGTTCCTGTGAGTCAAACCACTGTCGAACCATCGTCGAAGGCTCGATAACCTTGACGCCTTCTGCCCACTCCTCTACGCTTATTACGGCTTCGATACCCGCGATTCGGCGATCAATGTCATGTCCGCAAGTGTCAGCAATTCGAATAGCCCGCCAAACAAAATGCCCCCTTGCACCTGCGTCGTCGGCCTACAGTGGGGCGACGAGGCCAAGGGCAAGCTCGTTGATTTGCTGGGCGACCAGCACGATTTCGTGGTCCGATACAACGGCGGCGCCAATGCCGGGCACACCATCGTTTGGGGCGAGCGCAAGTTCAAGCTTTCGCTCCTTCCCGCCGGCGTGCTCAAGCCAAATCTGAAATCGGTGATCGGCAACGGCGTGGTGGTCTATCCACCGCGGTTCCTCGAAGAAATCGAACAGCTCGCCGCCGCCGGCATTTCCGTGGGTTCGAATCTCGCACTGAGCGATCATGCCCATGTGATCTTCCCCTACCATCTCGAGGCCGAGCGGTTGAGCGAATCGGGCAGCGAGGGAGCGATCGGCACGACCGGGCGCGGCATCGGCCCTTGCTATCAGGACAAAGTCGGCCGAACGTGCGGCATTCGCGTCGGCGATTTGCTGCGGCCCGATTATTTGCATGAACGCCTGCGCATGATCGTCCCGCAAAAGAACCGGATTAACCAAGCGCTGGCCAATGGCCGCGAGACTAGGCCGTTTGACGCCGAGCGCGTTTGTGCCGAGTATCTGGCCCTGGGCGAGAAAATTCGGCCCTTCGTGACCGATACCACCCATCTGCTTCATCGCGGCCTGCGCGACGGCAAGCGCATCCTCTTCGAAGCGGCGCAGGGCAGCCTTTTGGACGTGGACCACGGCACTTACCCATTCGTGACCAGTTCCAATAGTTCTCCGGCCGGAATCTGGTCCGGTTCGGGCGTGCCAGCGCGTTATGTCAATCGCATCATCGGTGTGGTGAAAGCGTATTCTTCGCGTGTGGGCCATGGGCCGTTCCCCACGGAGTTGAGCGATGGTTCAGACGGGCTTGGCGAGAAGATTCGCAAGACGGGCCGCGAATATGGCACCGTAACCGGCCGGCCGCGCCGCGTCGGCTGGCTCGATATCGTCGCAACGCGCTATTCCGCCGCGCTTGCCGGCGCCGATGAAATCGCCATCATGCTGTTGGACGTTCTCAGTTGCGTTAATGAAATCGGGATTTGCACGAGCTATGAGATTGACGGCAAGCGCTGCGATGAATTCCCCGCGGATGCACACCAACTCGAACGCGCCAAACCCAGTTACGAGACAATGCCCGGCTGGGGCGTAGATATATATCGGGCGAGAAAGCTGGCCGATTTGCCCGACGCCGCCCGGCGCTACCTCGACCGCATCGCCGCCCTGCTAGGAAAACCAATTACGATTGTCTCGGTCGGCCCGGACAGGGAT
>JBGQCZ010000374.1:0-5899 GCA_041495645.1 Gemmataceae bacterium
CCGCGCGATGCTGCCGGGCGTCGGGAGCCATCTCTTGCGCGTATTGCTGGGCGAAAACTAGATCGGCGGTCGGCTGATCGCTCAGCCGGCGCAGTAGTTCGAGCCTTTCGTCGCGTCGATCCAATTCGCGCAGGCAGGTCACTCGCGCCAAGAGAAAGGTAGGGTCGTCGGGAAATCGCTTCAGGAGCGCATCGATGGCGTCGAGTTGCTCGACGTTGTGGGCGTCGTAGCGGGCCAGCATGTAGCGCGCGTGCATGGCGAGGCGGTGCTCGGGCGCGGCGGCTTGCAGCCGCGCGAGGGCGTCGCTGGCCGCGTCGCGATTGAACACCTCCATGGCCCGATGCAACTCGTAGACCATCTCATAAAGCGGTGCGTCGGGCAGATCGATGCCGTCGAGCCGGCCCGCTTCCGTCGGCGGCAACATGATCAGCGCCCGCGGCCCGTTCGATTTGAAACGTTCGAGCAACGGGTCGAGCATCATTTCGCCGAGGTGGCGCTCGGTCGGATCGCGAAACAGAAGGATGTCCTTGTGTTGGTCGTAACCGGCGATGGCCTGCAACTGAGCAAAAGTTGCCTCGACGACCCCGAGCGCGACGGGCACGCTGGCGTCGATGAGCGCGTGCAGACTGGCGGGCGTCGCGGTGAACTCGCGCACTATCCAGCCGCCCTGCTCCGCCCAGCGCCGTTCCTGATACTCCAGCGGCACGTCGAGGCGAAACGGATCGTCGTCGGGAATCGGCTCGCCCTTCTGCCAATAGCGGCGAATGATCACCAGCGCCGCGGGAATCATCTGCGGCAACGGTCGCGGCAGGCGCTCCAGGCCTTCAAGCACTACCCGCTTCGCGCTGGGTGACACTCGTGCCAGTCGCTCCGAAACGGTCTTATGAAACCCGTCGCCGGCTTGCAGCGCCTGCTGCCGAGAGCTTTCGAGATCGCCCAGATCGTAGAGAATGTCCGAACGCCGGGCCGCCAGCCATTGGAGGACTTCCTCTTCCATCAGCGGCGACAGTTCGGCAAAGCGGTCGTAACTACGGCGCGAATCCTCGTGCTTGCCAAGTTCATCTTGAAGGGCCGCCAGTTGGGTAACGACCGCGGCGCATTCGATGCGTTGAACCGCTTCCGTGAGTAGTTCGAGGGCTTCGGCGTCGCGGTCCATCGTCAGGAGCAGTTGTGCGGCGGATTGCACGGCGGGCCGAAAATAGGGCCGCAGTTCCATCGCTCTGCGCGCGGAAGCGAGGGCTTCCTCGTAGCGCTCGGCGAATTCCAGGCAGGCCGCTCGTTCGACATGGATCCATGGCCGGTCGGGTGTGAGTTCGAGGGCGCGCTGAAGCCAGCGTTCGGACTGTCCGAAGTCGCGCAGCCGCGCGGCGATGAACGCGTGCAGGCTAAAAAGATCGGCACGCAACTCGGGAGCAGCGTCGTTGGCGGCGTCGTTACGCGCGCGCAGGAATCGCCACGACGCCAACAAGTTGTGCCGTTCGAGATAATAGCGGGCGTGATAATAAATCGCTTCGGGGTGCGAAGGCTGACCGCGATAGGCCTTGATCATGTGCCAGCGCGACAGCCGCGGCGCGCCGACTTGCCGGGCCAGCCGCCCGGCCAGCAGCCGTGCCGCCGTCCCCTCCCATTCAAGGAGCGGCGCGAAGCTCGTCCCGAACTGGTAGGCCTGTAGGTACATCCCGCGGGTGTACAGGTCCAGGATCCGGGCAACGTCGGCGGCAGCGATTTCCATGAGGTCGGTCGTGATTGGGTAGCGTGCAAGGCCGCGAGTAGCGACGGGGCGGACTATTTCTTGGACTGAGCCTCCGTCTGGGCGGCGATCTCGGCCAGCGGCCCGACCAGACTGAGCAACGCGCCGAGCTGATTCAGGCGAATGCCGTAGCGGTCGAGGAATTCAGCCAACGCGAATTCGTTGCCCGCGCATTCCTCGCCCTGCTCGTCGAGATGGTCCGTCAGGTCCACGATCAAGCTGATATAAGCCCGCTCCAGCAACGGCAGCACTTTCTTGCAGGCCGCCGGCACGCCGGAAAAATCATCCTTCCAACGGTCGAGAAACGCACGCCAGCGATTGCTATTGTCTTGCGCGGCCGCGTTGACCTTCATCTGATGCAACTGTTCGCGTTGCGTTTCGAGAAGTTGCCGCAGCAAGTCCACCGGATCCGCGTTCGGCGGCACGTTGTGCGGAGTCACGCTCTGTGCACTGCCGAGCGGGGCAACCGAAAAATTGAAATGCATTGCTTGCCTCGACTCCGTGATTCTCTTCTTCAAGGGCCGAGTCATTATACGACAGGGCGGGAGCAGGAGTCAGGGGGCAGGAGTCAGGCGTCAGGAATCAGGAAGCGCGTCGCGACCTGACGTTTCACAGCGCTTCGGCGTCTTTTTCGACGATCAGGATCTCTTCCTGTTCAAGATCGACTCTCAATTCTGCTTTCAACCGCCGAAAGAAGCGGCGCGCCGCCCGGACATCGGCGGTTAGCACGCGGAAGATGACGACTTGGTCGCGAAACGTGACGTGACCCATGCGCCAGCGACCCTCGTTGGGTTGAGGGAAGTACGTAACCCCGCCAAATTCCTGGAGCAGGCGCTCGCCAATTCGTTTGATTTGTTTCGGGTCGACCGCGCGGCCGTCGTTGTGCGTCAACGGCACATAGAGCTCATGTTATTTCACCGGCAATGGCTCCCGACGGGCTCGCTTCGCGCGACTTTTGCGTGAAGCGGATGCCGGCTTTGCGAAGCGCGCGTGCCGCTTCCGCCGAGACTACGAAAACGCGATCCGGCAGCGCGACGCCCGGCGAGTGCCGCACGAGCAAGCCCCACGCCTTGGCGCTGTCGCGCCAATGGACTTGGATTACGATCTTCATGCAACGATTCCTCCTCGGCCTCATCCTAACACGATCCATGCACGATGCAAGCAGCGGAACGGGAAGACGGTCCGCTTCGGCGAAGCCGAACCGGGCTGGCCGGACTCGTCGCATCGGCGTCGACGCTTTTTCGACGTCGGAATCCGGTCGCAAAAATTGAATTTGGCATTCAAGCGAAGTTCTTTAACGATGCGCCCATTCACAATGAACTGGAGCCGGCTATTCTCCGATTCGTGCGACCCGTGTAGAATCAACGCAAGCGGGGTGCATCATGAATCACTGTAGTGGACCCCATTTCCTGGACCACGGGTGAAGTTAGTCTGGCTGGCATTTGGGCGGCTTGAAGAGTATGGGTGGGTCGTTGCATCCCGGAGGGGTCATGGCCCGCAAGATACGTTCGATTCGGACGTCGGAGTTCAAGGCCAGGGTAGCGTTGGCGGCAGTCCAGGGGCAGCAGAGCACGGCCCAACTGGCGACGCTGCACGGCGTGCATCCGATCCAGATCAGCCAGTGGAAGAAACAACTGTTCGCGGGCACCGCCGGCGTGTTTGCCACCGGCATCAAGACGGACAGCAGCCAAGCGACGCTGGTGACGGAGTTGTTCGAGCGGATTGGGCGGCTCGACATGGAACTCGAGTGGCTCAAAAAAAAACTCGCCGGCCTCGGCTGAGGTGTGCCGGAGCCTGTTGGAAGCGGACCATGCGACGATCAGTTTGCGGCGGCAGTGCGACCTGCTCGGCCTGCCGCGGAGCACGGCGTACTATGCCCCGATCGCCGAGAGCGCCGAGAACTTGGCGCTCATGCGGCAGATCGACGCGGTGTATCTGGAGAACCCGAGCTATGGTTCGCGGAGCATCGCGACGGTGCTGTCGAACGGCGGTTGGCGAGTGAACCGCAAGCGGGTGCAGCGGCTGATGCGACGGATGGGGATCGCCGGTGTGACGCCGAAGCGGAATGCCTCGAAGCCGTCGCCGGGGCATCGGATCTTCGCGTATTTGCTGCGAAACGTGGTGATCACGCATCCGGACCAGGTCTGGAGCACGGACATTACCTATGTGCCGTTGCGCGGCGGTTTCGTGTATTTGACGGCGGTGATGGACTGGTACAGCCGCTACAAACCGCGCCTTGCGCGCCCAATGAATGGGGTCCACCTAACCTTGCACTATTCCGACGCCACTTGCGCCGGGCGAGAAAAGATCGGGGGCAGTGAATTCCAGGTGGAACGTCTCACCATGTTTCGTGATAGTCACGGTACGTTTGCTCTCTCCCTTCACTGTGTATTTGCCGGTTATGTCCACTTTCTCGTCGGCGCAGCACAACACCGGCCGAAAGGCCATGAGCGAAAGAACTGCAAAACTAGCGATCACCAATGTGCGTGCCATATTTGGACCCCCTAAAACTATCCAAATGCAACATCGCTGCAATCTACTCTACGCCGCAGGCGTTGCATCCCAAAGCCCAGTGTCGCGAGCTGTGCCAGCGCACCCTCGCTGACTGACGACGTTATCGGGAATGACGGTCCGGTTCGGCGAAGCCGAAGCGGACCTGGGCTGGCCGGGCTCGTCGCATCGGCGTCGATGCTTTTCGACGCCGGACCGGCATCCGTTACAATCATTGCTCTCACGCATCGGGAAAATTGCACCCCGCGATGACGAATGAGGCGGCACACATGATGGTGCCCCAAATTGTGACGGGCATCCAAACTACGGGAACCACATTTGTGAGGATGCATTGGGCCACGCCGGACACCAATGTCGCCAGAAGAAGCAATGGCCACAGCACTACCCAAAGCATAAAGAGGTCCGTTCCTCGCTCGTTGCCTGCGACGAGCTGCGCAACTGTCGCGCCCTGCTCGAACAGAAAAATGTAAGCCATCGAGATCGCAGCCAGGGACGGTGCAGCGTGGGACAAAACCACGAGTGCTTGGCCGAGTTGCTTCCGCCGCGCGTAGGCATGGACGCCGACCACATAGAACATCCAGGTTACCAACAGCAAGCCAATGAACAGGTCTCTATCTTTCATTGTTGCCTGCCGTGCTGGCGCTAATTCGCGGTGCGACCATTGACTACCGAGTCGATGTCACGGGTTATATCCATTCGGCCACATCGCGAGGGCACTGGCCCGGAGGGACGCGAACCAGCATGCAGATGCCGCCACTGTAATCACCGCTGTGACGGCAAGCCAAAGGGCGATGGCCGAGCGACCGAGCGAATGACCGGACCAATATTGGTAGCCGGCTGCGAGGCTGGCCCCGACCCCGACCGCCGCAGTCATGAGCATGACGGCCGCGAAGGCAGTCATTCCGGCCGGCCAAACGACATCGATCGACAGGCCGCCCGGCCACTGGTTGGCCCAACCCGGGGCGAACCACAGCCCGAACCCGACGAAGCACTCGGCGGCCAGCGCGGCGCCGGCCAGTCCGGCAACCGCAAGCCAGATGCACGCAGCCTCTGAATCAGCGTCGGAGTTTTCCATACGAGCAAGGCGTAACAACGAAATGACTATAACGAAATAACACGATTGTATGATCTAAACCGGCGAGATAAGTTGCCGAAAAAGGGGCACCGTGGCGCTCAATTCAGAACTATACCGCGCAGCGCTTGCAACTCTTGGACCCAATGCGCCGGTATTCATTCAACCGCCCGCTGCCTTTGAAACTTGGCTGACTGCGAAATGCCTGCCTAAAGACTTGACGGCCTTCTTGCTCGCGAATGCAGTTGACGACGGCTTGGCCTTTCCAAACGGCTCGGGCGGGATGTGGACTCCAACAGAAATCATGGATCTCAACGACCAAGAGTCGCTGCAGCTTGCCAGTGGTCTTTTGGGGGTTGGCAATTCAACGAACGGTGATTTCATCGTCATTGACTTGGAGAGTGATGAACGAGAAGCCGGATTTGTTTCACACGATGAGCTATGGGACCACCCACCCGAGGACGCGCGTCAGATTTACCGGCCCGTGGCCGAGTCAATCCACGATCTGTTGAAGGGCATGTCGGATCAACTTTGGAAATACCGGCACGGCAATCCGCTGGCCGAAC
>JBGQCZ010000375.1:0-5896 GCA_041495645.1 Gemmataceae bacterium
CATCTCGCCGCTCTTGGGATCGTCGGCGTCGTTCCACTTGTAGCCGGTAAACGCAATGACGCTTGGACAGCCGCCCGCCGCGCAATCGTCGATGGTCTTGGTCATGCGGGTTTGCAATTCGTCGTGATAGCGAGTGTTATTGAAACCCTTCATGAACGGCGCGCCGGGCATGCCGTTGGCCGCGATCGCGCAGACGAGGCCATGTTTCTTCAGCGTGGGAAAATCCTCCGGCCCCACGATCTCGACCGACACCCCGCCCAGCGATTTGGTCACTTCACACGTCTTGTCGAGGCTCCACTTTTCGGCGGCGCTGTTGAAACACCAATGAACCACCGAATGCTTGATGTTGCCCTTGAGCACGAGATTCTCCTTATGCAAGAGGTTGCCGATTATCATGCAATGAGACCGCGACGAATGCAATGTTTTGCTTCTCGACATTGACTGCAATTCGCGCCTGCGTTACGCTCATGCTCAAGCCAATTTCCGGAGACGCCTATGAGCCAGGTCAGTTTTCATCCGGACACCCAATCCAAATTCATCGATCAATTGGAACAGGCGTTTCATCGCGGCGACGCGACGTCTGCTCACAAGGCCGAAGAAGTGCGCAACGTTCAACGGCTCGTGGAGCAGTATCGGTCGATCGCACGCGGTGATTTTGCGGCGGTGCTGGATTCGTGGGACGACGAGATCGACTACGAAATCCACGGCCCTGCCGGCTCGTTGTTGGTCGGCTACTGGCACGGCAAGAACAACGTGGCCGCCGCGGTCGCCCGGAATTTCGGAGCGCTTCAGGATCAAGAAGCCGAAGTGATTTCGCTCGTGGCTCAAGGCGATACGATTGTGATCTTGGCTCGTGAACGCGGCAAAGTGCGCGCAACCGGCAAGCCGTACAATTGCCACTGGGTTCAGTTCTTTACGTTCGCGGATGACAAATTGAAGCGGTTTCGAGCCTTGATTGACACGACCAGTATCAACGACTCGCCGAATTGATTGCTCATTTCCCCGGCACCAGATCGGCCTTGGCCTCGGCCACGACCGGCTTGCCTTCGTGCATCACGCTCGCGCGCAGCACCGCCGTCGTAACTACTCCAAGTCCGTCCTTCGCAATGCGCAACGCGATCACACCCGCGGATTGATCCGCCGCGATCGTGACCGTCGCGCCCGAAACACCCGGCATCGGCAATAATTCCACCGTCGCCGGCCCTTTCAATCCGTCACCGCGTTGAACGCGAAATGACAGTTTCACCTCGCCGCCCGCCTCGGCACGTACCGATGTCTTTTCCAACTCCAATCCCAGCCGGCCCGGTTCCACCACGACGATGATTTGCATGTTCTGTTCGACCGAACTGAAACTGACTTCGTGAATGGTCCCATCGCGGTCTTTCACTTCGCCGACGGCCATGATGCAGCAGCGGCAGGTGCGGCCGGTTTCCATCCACGGCGGCATGGCGATGGGATAATCGAATTCGTTCTTGTCCGGCGCTACGACGAGCGTGGGCCCGGTCACGCCTTGCAAATGGCGGGCCTGACGGTCGGCGAGCCTGACCGTGATCGGGCCGGTGAAGCCTTTGCGTTCGATGCGATAACGGCGTGGAAACACAGTGCCGCGCGAGGCCTGCGTGAGCAGGTAGTCGGCCGTGACCACGAATGGAGTCGGCAAGGCGACGGCCAGCAAGATCGAATCGACTTCGGGCAAGCCTTTCGCGGCCGGCAGGCAGGCAATGCGCGATTCGGTTTTGTCGCCAATCTTTGCAGTCCCAAGGACGGTCGCCTTTGCAACCCGAATCACGGCATCGGCCTTGGCTTCGAGCGGGATTTCGACAGCGGGTTGATTGGCGGCGAGTGTGGTCCTCGCGATGGAAACGCCTTCGGGCAACCCTTCGACGGCCAACTCAATCGGACCAGCAAATCCGCCGATGCGCTCGGCCGTGACCTTGAGTTTCCCTTTGGCTCCGCGCGGAAGATTGAACGTATCGGCAGCCAAATGCAGTTTGAAATCCGGCACCGGCTTCTGTTGTGGAGCGACTTTCAGCGAATACACAAATTGCGATCCGCCGCGCGAATGAAATCGCTCGGCTACCTCGATTCGATGAATTCCGTCAGACGGCGGTGTAAAGGTCAGCTTTGGGTCGACATTCTGTGCCGACGAATCAAGACGCGACAATTCCTTGCCCGCCGCGTCCCGCACGACCAGCACCGCGATGAGCGGGGAATTGATGCGCCGTGCCTGCAAATCAATCTCATAGCTCGCGCCTTTCTTCAACTCGACCGGCCATGAATCGACCTTCTCCGCTTTGTCGATCCGCCCGCGAATCGTCGCGGGAAGCGCGACCGGCTTGCTCGTCGCAGGCGTATCCGTTTCCACGGCTTCCGGCTTCGGATCGGCCACGATGGTCAAACGATAGACATATTGTTGCCCGCCAAGCATCCGGGCATCCATGATTCGCACACGATATTCGCCGTCAGCGGGTGCGATGAATCGAACTCGGGCATCAATTGTGCCCGGATACGTCTCATTCTCCGCCAATCGACGGCTCTGCGAGTCCAGAATTTCGAGCCGCGGTTCGAGCGGAAAACCGAGCTTGCCGGCCATCGCCTCGGCGACGATCGTTTGCCCCGTGCGCGCCATGAACGCCCATTCGTCCACGTCTTCCCGCGGAAAGATGCGGCCGTTGATCGTGACCGGCAGCGAGACTTTGACCGGCGTCGCCGGCCCATCGATTTCGTTTTCGACCATCTCCGGCAATTCCCCGACGACAAATGCAAGTCCTGATGATGCGCCCTGCGAAGTCCACACGCGACCGATGCGCACGCCGAGTTGGGCGTCCGCCGCGATGCGAATCGTGCCCGCCATGTCCTTCGGATAATCTTCTTGCTGTTGCGATTCGGGCAACGGCAGGATGGGACCATCGAACCAAACTGTATTCGTTCGTTTCAATTCCCGATCGGCCGTCACGCCGGTGCCAAGCAATTCGAAACCGCAACGCGAATGCAAATTCAACCCGCCGACGCGCACCGCCACGCTCTTCCCACGCTGCCCGCCGGCCGGAAAAATGTACGACGCAACAGGCGGATCGGCCTTCGCCGAACTTGCCCAAAGCAACAGGAAAGTAATTATTCTGAAACGCATATCAACGAGGAATAGAACGCTGATGACGCTGATGCCGCGGATGTTCGCGGATCAAATCCCTGGCTTTTTCTGATCCGCGCGAATCCGCGGCATCCGCGTCATCCGCGTTCTATTGCTTCGCCCTCAAATCAGTTCTTGAATGACGCGGCCGTTGTTCACGAGGGCGACCGGTCGTCCATCGGGCGTGCGGAATTCTTCCTTCGGGTCGATGCCCATCAGGTGGAAGATGGTCGCGGCGAGGTCTTCGGGGCCGTACGGATCGACGGCCGGTCGTTCGGCACGGGCGTCGGACTTGCCGACGGCACGCCCGCCTTTGATTCCCCCGCCGCCGAGCGCCACCGTGAACGCCGGGCCCCAGTGATCGCGGCCCGCTTTCGGGTTGATTCGCGGCGTGCGGCCGAATTCGCCCGTCACCAGCACCAGCGTCGAGTCCAGCATTCCGCGTTCGAAAAGATCACGGAACAATACCGATAGCGCCGCGTCGAGGTTCGGCAGCAGTCCGCCCTTGAGCGTTTTGAAATTGTCTTCGTGCGTGTCGTAGTTGCTGTGGTCGATGGTCACGCAGCGCACGCCGGCCTCGACCAGCCGCCGGGCCATCAGGCAGCATTGGCCGATGGACGTGCGGCCGTATTCGTCGCGCAGCTTTTGCGACTCGGCGCCGATGTCGAAAGCCTTCTTCGCGGCCGGCGAAGTCATCAACTCAAACGCTTTTTGTTGAAACACGCTCACGGTTTCGGCGTTCTTGTTCGCTTTCACTTCGGCCGATTTCTGAAAGCGATCGACGGTGCCGAGCAAAGTGCGGCGATCGTCGAGCCGATCCGCTGGCACGGCCGCGGGAGGGAGCACGTCGGGCACGGCGAAGTCCGGCGCGTTCGGATCGGCGTCGATCACGAAGGGCGACGAGCCCGCGCCGAGATAAGCCGAGCCGGCGCTGGCATGCATTTTCGGCAGGCAGACATACGGCGGCACGGAACCGCGCGGCCCGAGCTTGCGCGAAATCACCGAGCCGATCGCCGGCCGCTGATTGTTCGGGCTCAGATTCGGATTAAAACCGGCCTGTGGGAAATAACCCGTCAGCATGTAATGATCGGCCGGGCCATGATCGGAATTATGGTGGCGAAACGATCGCACAAACGAGAACTTGTCCATTTGTTTGGCGATCTTCGGCGTGTGCTCGCCGATCGAAATCCCGCTCACGCAGGTGGCAATCGGCTTGAACTCGCCGCGAAACTCAGCCGGCGCGTCGGGCTTGACGTCCCAAGTGTCGATCGTGCTCAACCCGCCCTTGAGATACAGGTAGATCAGCGAAATCTCTTTGGCCGACGAGCCCGGCTCCTTTGCCGCCAGCAGCCGCGGCAGCGTGAGCGGGATGCCGAAGAGCCCGACGGCACCCAGGCGCAAAAAATCACGGCGCGGGATGCCATCGCAAAAGAGGCGTTTCATCGAATGATCCCCGGTAACGATCGCAAACGAGAAACGAGGTCGCGGCGGGATTTCGAGGCAGGGTGGGATTCCAACTGAGTAAAGGATACCATGCGAGGGCCGCGACGGGAAGCGAAAAACGAGTCGAAAAACTGAGTCGCTGGTTCACACCCTAATTACCAAATCCGGGGAACGCCATAACTGTCGAATAGTGGGTCAACGGAAAGCAGCGACATGCCGTCCGTCAGGACTTGGGCAACCAACATTCGGTCGAATGGATCGCGATGGTGTAATGGAAGCCCTGCCAACACGGCGGCATGATTCGCTTCAATCGGGACCAATTGAATTTTGTTGCTGGTCAGTTGGGCGGGAAACAACGACGCGAAGGGCACCGCGAACTTCAGCTTGCCAATACTGACTTTGACCGCGATTTCGAGCAGGCTGATCGCCGATAGGTATCGTTCATTGGCCGGGTCATTGATGGCGGCGAGCGCCGTTGAACTCAAACGCGGATCGCCGGCAAGGAACCAAAGCAGCGTGTGGGAGTCCCACAACAGCCTCATTCCATGTACTCTCTGAGTTCGTCAAGCGGAGCGTCAAAATCCTCGGCCATCCAAATCAACCCCCGGCAACTGCCGAAGCCCGACTTGGCGTTCACCTCAGTGGGCGACGGAATCGGCACCAGCCGCACGCCGCGATCGTCGTGAGTGATGACAATGTCTTCGCCGGCCTCGGCGGCGGCGACTAATTCCGCGAGACGTTGTTTCGCGTCGAGCAGCGCAACTTGAGTCATGGGACATCCGTTGGTCTAAGTCATCCCTACGACGGGCTCGTCTGCATACACGCGTAATGCTACCAGAATCCAAGGCGGGCTACCACCGGGCCGTCGAAGACTCAAGCCCGGCCACGCGACGGGTTCATCTCGTTACGAAGCTCCGCTTCGTGACGCACCGCGGCGAAGCTCCGCTTCGCGGATTGAACCCGACGCGGACCGGTTCCTAATCTTGTCAACCCGCACGATGATGGCCTGCGAAGCGGCGATTCGGAACCTGGGCAACCGGCGCTCACCCGAACAACAGATACAACGCCAACGAGATCGCGAATTGAATTGCCATATAGATGCCCGCTGCGATGGTCGCCCGCTTCACGGTCATTCCGCAAGCCCATGAAATCGCGAACCCCGCACACACGGCGCCCACTGCCAGGCCGATGATGAACAAGTAGGGCGGAAGCAGGAAGTTGATGATCACCGCCGGGATGGTCGCGGCCATCACGCAGAGGACCATCTTGCCCCAGCCGGGAAATTCGTCCTGCTCCATCACCGCGATGATGATGCCCAGGATC
>JBGQCZ010000376.1:0-5889 GCA_041495645.1 Gemmataceae bacterium
GGGCAACATGCTGACGATGCGGCCCGATCTCTTTGGTGCGATCGTCTGCCAGGTGCCGCTGTTGGACATGAAGCGCTATCACAAGTTGCTGGCCGGGGCGAGTTGGATGGCCGAGTACGGCGATCCGGATGTGTCGTCGGAATGGGAGTTCATCCGCACCTTTTCGCCGTACCACAACGTGAAGAAGGACGTGAAATACCCGCGGACGCTGTTCACGACGTCGACGCGCGACGACCGGGTGCATCCCGGCCACGCCCGCAAGATGGTGGCGCAGATGAAGGAAATGGGCCACGACGTGCTCTATTACGAGAACATCGAGGGCGGACACGGCGGCGCGGCGGACAACAAGCAGGCGGCCTTCATGTCGGCGCTAGCGTACACGTTCCTGTGGAAGCAATTGAAGTGAGGATCGCGGTGCCGGGCGAGCCGGCGGGTTTATCCCGCCGGGACAGGCTCGCCGATCGTCGGGCTCGCCAATCATACGGCCCATCAGCGCTCCGCCCGGCCGGAGACGGGCAAGCGCAACAGCCTTGGATTGGGCCCCTTCGTTCGCAAGGTGATAATAACGGATGCCCCCAGCTCGCCCAACATCGCATTGGGCTCCATTTCCACCTCGAGCTTCCATTGCCGGCGGCCATCGATGAGTTCGGGATCGAGCAAGCGGGCCTTGAGTTTCGGGCTGGTGGTTTTCTCCAATTCGAGTTCCACCCTGGGATCGTTGGCGCCGAGGATGGCGGTGGTTTTCTTGCCGCGATCGTATTTGTATGCGCCCAATTTGATGCGGTCTTGATCGTCGCCGTTGAGCAGCCGCACCTCGCCTTTGACCAACCCGATGAGCGGGATCTTTACGTCATCGATCTTCGTTTCGCCGGAATCGGTGTCGAAGGCGAAATTGATCATGCGTTCGAGCGGTCCCATTTCCAGTTGCTTGTCGCCGCGGCGCTCGAGGACGGTGACCGTAAGCCGATACCCGCACTTAATCCGTAGTGAAGCGAAGGCCTGCTCCCAAGGCCCCAAGATCTCGAATAGTTGTTTGGGTGGCATTTCAATCGGAACGGAAATCTCGCCGCAAGGCTCATCGGGAGAGTTTTCGCCGCGCGCGATGACCCGCGGCCTGATCCGGAGCTGGTCGCGCGTCTCCGACCAAACGAAGAACTCGACCGAGCGGCTGCCGTCGGCCACAACGTCGCCCACGTCGACTTTCAGCGGGTAAAACTCGATCACCGGCCTGACCGAGAAACTCACTCGGCGCTCGTAGTAATTGATCGCTCCATTGGGTACTTCGGCCTGAACTTCGACGCGGAGAGAATCCGGTTCCACCTCGTACGGCTGTTTCTTGGCTTCCCACTCCAAACGAAGCAAATAGGGTTTTGCCGGGAGAACTGAAATCCGTGCCTTTTCTTTGTTGTCTTTGTCGGGCAACGGAGCAAATGTGACTGATTCAGCCAGTTTGCACCAGCCGGTCAACGATGGATATTTCAGAAGCGCGTCCCATTCCGCATCGGTCAGACCCACTGTGCCAATCTTCAATTCAGAGCAAGTACAGCTCTTGTATTTGACGCATATTTGCACGGGTTGCGCTAGTGGGTTGTGAAACCAAAAATCCTTGCGATTATTTTTCGATTTGTATTCGACCAGGATCGTCTTAGGATCGTCGCTGACGAGCGGATCGTCGAAGATTATGTGACGCTCGACTGGGATGACAATCGGCCCTTCCGGATCCGTCGGCGTGGTGTTCGTGGTTGGCGGGCGCGATGTGTATGACGTGACGTAAGCGACCACGCCAACCAGCACGACCACAATGCCGATCGGCAATACGACGTGTGTAAAAGTCTTCATACCGCGGTGCTCCACTCAAGTATCGCGCGAATCGTGCGAACATGGCCGGCCAATACTGGTTTTACGATTTCTTCGCCGCCTCGGTTCATTCGCCTTTTTTCAGCGGCCGCCCCTTTTCGTCAATCGGGCCCGCCGCCACCAATTTCATGCGCTCCGGGTGCAGGTGTTTCTTGGCCGCCGCCAGCACGTCGTCCGCCGTCACCGCATTGATCGCCTGGCGAAACTTCTCCAGATAGTCGAAGCCCAGGTCATGCCGTTCGATGCTCAACAACTGACCCGCCAAATCGGAATTCGTAACCAGGCGGAACGGCAGCGTGCCGAGAAGGTATCCCTTGGCGTCAACCACTTCCTGTTCCGTCGGCTTCTCGGTTCGCATTCGGCCGATCTCCTCGATCATGCCCTTCTTTACCACTTCGAACTTGTCGGGATAGGTTGCGATGTAACCGGTGAAAGCGCCGACTTCCTCGCCGGCGCTTCCGGCGATCGACGCGCTCACGGTATAAGCTAGCCCCTGCCGGTCGCGCAGTTTCGACGACAGCCGGTCGGTAAATCCCGTTCCCACGCCCAGAATATTGTCCATGACCAGCAGCTTGTAATAGTCGGGGTCGCTGCGGCGAATGCCGGGATGGCCCATGTAAATGTTGAGTTGCGTGGCGGTTTCCATCGGAATGATTTTTTCGTCGAACTTGTCCGGGAGTTTCGGTTCGGGAAAGTTCGCGTTGGGCAGATCGCGCTTTTTCCAATCCTTGGTCAGGGCGGTCACTTCATTGATAACGGTTTGCGTGTCGAAATCGCCGACCAAGACCAGCACGGTGTTATTTGGCGCAAACACCTTTTGATGGAACCTGCGGCAGTCGCCGGCTGTCAGGCCGTCGACGCTTTCTTCCGTGCCGTTAGCGGGGCGGCCGAGCGGATGCTCGCCGTAGATTTGTTTGAGAAACTCTTCCTGAGCGCGGAAATTGGGCTGGCTGTGCGTGTCCTGAATCTCCGAGACCAAATGTTCCTTCAGACGTTTGACCGCGTCGCGCTGGAACGCGGGCCTCATCAGGCATTCCAAGAGAAGGCCGAGGCCAAGTTCCCGGTCGGGCGACAGCACCTTGACGTGGCCGCCGGTCGACGACATCGCAAATGAGCCGCCCACGTTTTCGATCGCCTGCGAAATCTCTTTCTCGCTGCGCTTCTCCGTGCCCTCCTCCAGCAGCAGGCCGACCAGGGCCGCCACGCCGGCCTTTCCCTGGGGTTCATAGAGTCGGACCTTGCCGACGTACGCCTCGGCGTACACGATGGGCAGGCGGTGCTGTTCGAGCAGGAGCAGAATCAATCCGTTAGGCAATACGACCTTCTTGGTCTGCTTCAGAGCGACCGCCTCGGCGCCGGCCGGTTTGGCCAATTCCTTCTGGCGATTGCGCCGGTTCCGGTTCCCCGACCTCTCTGTTTCGCGGCTCCCCTGCTGGTTCGCTTTTCCCGGTTCTTTCTTGGCTTCTGGAATCGACCACACATTGACGCGTTTGTCCGGGTCGAAGTACTTTCTCGCCACGCGCTGAATATCAGCAGGCGTAACGGCTTGAATGCGGCTCAAATACGCCTTGAGGTAACCCATGTCGGCGACGGCAACGGCGCTCACCATGCTGTCGGCGAGTTGGTGCGGATCCTCGCGCTGGAAAATCAGCCCGGCAATGACGTTTCGCGTGACGCGCTTCAATTCCGCCTCTGACACCGGGTCGTGCGCCAGCAGTTCCAATTCCTTTAGTAGCGCCTTCTCCGCTTTGAGACGGTCCGCTCCCTTCATCACCTCCATTTGGATGGAGAACCAGCCCGGGTAGCGGCCAATCTGGTTGGCGCAGGACACTTCGCCCGCAAGTTCTTGTTCCAACACCAGCCGCCGGTAAAGTCGGCCTGTTTTGCCGGTGGTTAGTACGTGTTGGATCACGTCTAGTACATAATCGTCCGGGTCGCCCATCTTGCAGGTGTTGAAACCCATCAGCAGCCGCTCGGCGTCGAATTTCGAAGTAGTTTCCTTGTGAACTGGCTTCGCTCGTTTCGGTGGTATCACGGTCTTGCGAGCGGGCAACTTGCCTGCCGGAATCGGACCAAACATCTCCTTGGCCTTGGCCACCACGGCATCGGCGTCGAATCCGCCGACCATGACGATGCTGGAGTTGTTCGGATGGTACCATTTGTCGTAATGCGATTTGATGATCTCCGCCGTCGCGGCCTTCACATGGGCGCGCTCGCCGATGATCGGGTGGCCGTAGGGTGTTTTTTCGCCAAACAACAGCGGCAGGATCGCCTTGTGTTCGAGCTCCCAGGGTTCATCTTCGTTGCCGTCCAACTCCGCGATCACGGCGCCCTTTTCCTGCTGGAATTCGTGCTTCTCGTCGATGCGCAGATTGCGCATGCGGTCGGCCTCGATCTTCAAGGCCGTTTCCCACTTGTCGGCGGCCAGGTCGAAATGGAAGTTGGTGTAGTCTTCGGTGGTGTAAGCGTTGTTCTGCCCGCCGGCGCGTCGCGTGATATGGTCGATGTCGCCGGGCATCAATTTTTCGGTGCCCTTGAACATCAAGTGCTCGAGATAATGCGACAACCCCGTTTGATCGAGTTCTTCATCGGCCGAACCGACGCGGTAGGTGGTCATTACGCAAACCGTCGGTGCGCCGGGGATCGATTTCAAATAAAGGCGTAGTCCGTTGGGCAGGGTTTCCTCGCGGATTTCATCGTAAAGGGCGGCAATCGCCTTGGCGACGGGGTCTTGCTTGGGTTGAGCGCTTGCTCCGACCGCGAATGTGAATGCCAAAAGAACCGCCAACAGACGTGACATGGCGCACTCCTTTACCGAGAAGAGCGAACGCAGACCATCATAAGCTAGCCGCCGCCCGCCGTAAATCGATGAATTATCGCAGATGAAATACAACAGCTTCGGCTGCTAAGGCCGCCAACGGTCCTTACCGAGAAACAGCGGTTTCCCGCTTGGAAAACCATAAGGCCGTCAGGCCGCCAACCGGCGCGCGCCCAAATAGTGCGCCTTAGGAATGCCGGCGCGCGACGCCGCGCAAACTGCCAATGCTTACCCCCGATTTGCCGGCTTTCGGGCGCGAACGGTCCTCTTTTGACGCAATTCAGAGCGCAATGCCCCGCTTACAGTGCTCGAATCTATTTGATAACCGCGACAAACAACGATCATCTCAGCGGCTATGCAAACACTCGCTTTCTTGTAACTTTCGCGGCTGAAACGGCTTGCGGCGTGTCCGGCACTGTTTTTGCACTTTGCCCAAATTCCACTATAGTTGACGATGGACCGATCAATATGAGTGGTTATGCCGGGTGCGCAGCCATTAGCCTCCCCATAATGCCCGAACGCCCTGCCGCGGCAACAGTTGAGACCGCAAATCCGCTCAGCGCACCGGATCGCGGGGCGACTTTCTTCCGCACCATCCCACCCGCTGTATGGACCGTGGCGGCCGTGATGTTGGCCTTGGCCGTTTGGGCGCACTGGCCAACGCTCATGGAAATGGCGCGCAAATGGCGCCACGACCCACAATACTCGCACGGATACCTGGTGCCGGTTTTCGCCGTCGTCCTGTTGTGGTTGCGGTCGAGCCAGGCCCAGACCATTCGTTGGGGCTTCGACTGGCGCGGCGTCGCGTTCTTATCGATTTCGTTCTTGTTGCGTTACGCAAACCTCGCGACCTGGAATGTGGACTGGCTGGACGGCGTGGCGTTCGTGATCGCCGTCGGCGGAATTGTCGTGCTGTTGGGTGGGCCGGCGGCGGTGAATTGGGCCTGGCCGGCGGTTGGCTTTCTGCTGTTCATGATCCCGCTGCCGTATCGCGTCGAGCGGATGCTCGGCGGACAATTGCAGGGGTTGGCGACCGAGGCGAGCACGTTTCTGCTGCAACTGCTCGGGTTTCCGGCGGCGGCGGAAGGGAAGATCATCGTGCTGCACGATCTGCGCCTCGGCGTGGCGCAGGCATGCAGCGGACTGAGCATGCTGCTGATCTTCGTTGCCATCGGGGTTGCGTTCGCGGCGGTGACGAATCGGCCGCGGCTCGA
>JBGQCZ010000377.1:0-5885 GCA_041495645.1 Gemmataceae bacterium
AACCCATGATGCCGCCTGCGACTATAGGAGCTGATGTACACTATAATGTCGTAAGGCCGGGAACGTTAGGTTCGCCGCACGGTGGTTGGGGAGAAATAGTCGTGGCAACGTCGATTCGAGATCTGGGGGCGGACGTGCGAGCGAGCGGGCGGACGTCCGAGCGCGCGCTCATTTTCGCAGCGCACAGCCAAGCGCGCCAACCAACACACATGCCTACGAACAACACCACCACCACCACCACCACCACTTTCCCAACTAAGTCTTTGATGGCATCGCGGGAGAGAGTTAACTCCGTTCGGATTCAGGAGATACGTCCACAACGTCTCCTCCGGCGCGCATGGCAAAAGTTGGATTTAGTTGTGTTCTCACCAAGACTGAGCGGTCGGTTTCCTGGGCCGGATCGGAGGAAACCATGAATTCCGGCGGCCCTCTCAACGTCGTCGTCGCCTCCAGCGGACTCGGCCATGTGGCTCGCGGCATCGAGGCGTGGGCCAACGATTTGGGCGCGGCGCTGGCGGAGCGCGGGTTGCACGTGACTTTGTGCAAGGGCGGAGGAGTGGCCGAGCGGCCGTATGAGCGCGTGATTCCCTGCTGGCAACGCGAAGCGCCGAAGACCAAGCGATTGCTGCGCGTATTGCCGCGACGCCTGTCCTGGCGGGTCGGGCTCGGTTCCGGATACGACATCGAGCAGTTGACGTTCGCCTCCCGGTTGATCCGGTTTCTGCGTCGCGAACGGGCGGACATCCTGCACGTGCAGGACCCGTTTGTCGCCATGCTGGCCCAGCGAGCCCGTAAGATCGGTCTGATTCGCACGCGCACGATTTTGGCGCACGGCACGGAAGAGCCGCTTTCCTTCTTGCGGCGGATTGAATATCTTCAACATCTGGCCCCCTGGCACCTGGAACAGGCCCGGACGGCCGAGGTATGGAAGCCCACTTGGACCGCGATTCCAAACTTTATCGATACATCGTTGTTCGCTCCCGGCCGCTCCGACTCGTTGCGGGCCGAACTGAATATTCCGACGGGCGCCTTGGTGGTGCTGTCCGCGGCGGCGATCAAGCGCCACCACAAGCGCGTCGATCACGTGATTCGCGAGTTCGCTCAGTTGCGCCAGGCCGCCCCCGACTTGCCGGCTTGGTTGGTCCTGGCCGGCGGCTGGGAAAAGGACACCGACGAACTGATCGCGGAAGGCCAGCGGCTGCTGGGCGACCGGGTGCGTTTTCTGGTCCGCTTCCCGCGTTCGCGCATGCCGAACTTGTATCGGGCCGCGGACGTATTTTGCTTGGGGAGCCTGCTGGAGATGATGCCGATCGCCTTGTTGGAGGCGACGGCGAGCGGGCTGCCGTGCCTGGTCAACCGGCAAGCGGTGATGGAGTGGATGATCGGCCCGGGCGGCGAAACGATCGACATGACTGCGGCGGGGGCGCTGGCGGCGACATTCGAGCGGTTGTTGCGGTCCCCTGAAGAGCGCCGCCGGCTATCGGAACTAGCGCGGCAGCATTGCTTGGCGCATTTTTCCCGCGACGCGGTGGTGGATCAGATTTTGGAGTACTACGGGGCGGTCATTGAAGCCGGGCGCAAACAAGCGGCAGCCGGCGAGGCTTCGGCATGCGCGTGAGCGTAGTGATCCCGACCTACAACAGCGGTCGCCTCGTCGTCGAGGCGATTGCCAGCGCTCTCGCACAGACTCATCAGCCGGCGGAAGTGATTGTGGTGGATGACGGCTCGACCGACGACACGCGGGCACGAATGGCCGCGTTCGAATCGCCGGTGCGATACGTCTATCAGGAGAACCAGGGGGTCGCGGCCGCGCGGAATCGCGGTATTCGCGAAGCGACCGGCGAGTTCGTCGCCTTCCTCGACGCGGACGACGTCTGGCATCCGCGAAAGCTGGAGATTCAGTTGGAGTGCTTGCGGCGGAACCCGGAGCTGGGGTTGGTGGGGACTTCGACAGTGGATTGGCCGAACGAGCCTTTTCCGTCTGGTGAACGATTCGCGAACCCCGAGCCGGCCTTAGTCCGCCTCAAAGACCTGGTTGTACGAAACCAATTTGTCACGTCGTCAGTGTTGGTCCGACGGCCGGTTTTGGACCGCATCGGAGAGTTCGATCGGGCGCTGCACGGGCCGGAGGACTACGACTTGTGGCTGCGAGTGGCCCAGGCTACGGCCGTGGCCAACCTGCCGCTGCCGCTCACCGGCTACCGCGATGTTCCCGCCAGTCTCGGGAAACAGGCGGTCACCATGGAACGTGGGATCGGCATCATCCTGGAAAAGCTTCACTCGGCCGGCGCGTTCCGCGGACGCTGGCTGCTCGAACGCAAGGCCTGGAGTTTCTACCGCTACACGTGCGCCTACATGTATGGTAGTGCCGGCAGTCATTCGACGGCCATTTGGCTGATGGTCCGTTCGTTGATTGGCTATCCGCTGCCATACCGTCGCCATGAGGTGCGGATGCCGCTGGCCCGAGTGCGAATGCTGGCGCGTGCATGCGTCCGGATGATTGCCCGAGCGAAGCCGGCAGAAGCGCGCCGCGTCCAGGTGGCAAGCTTGAGGTCGGCCGCGGAAAAAGCGCTGGTGGAACGATGAGTTGGCTCAACAAACTTCGCCGTGGTGAAGGCCCGTTTTGGGGACGGGCGAAACGTTTCGCGCGCGCGGTTCTGGGATCCCACATTCCGGTTGCCGGGCCGACGCGGGTGTTGTTCGGGTTGTTTTATCGGTTGCACGTTTTTGTGCGTGAATTGTGGATTTGGGGACTACGATTTTTCTGGTTTGAGCCGCTGTTCCGCAGCCAATGCGAATCGATCGGCGCTGGGTTCCAGATGGAACAGTTGCCGTATCTGAATGGCGACGGGCGAATCAGGATTGGCGCGAATGTCCGTTTTTCCGGAAAGCCTTCGATCAATTTCAGCGCCCGTTCGGGAGTCAAGCCGGAGTTCACGATCGGCGACGGAACATTTATCGGGCACCGTTGCAGTTTCAGCATTGGTCGCTCGATTACGATTGGGAAGCATTGCCTCTTCGCCGGCGGAGTGGGGGTGCTCGACATGGATGGACATCCAATCGACGCGACCGAACGGAGGGAAGGCAAACCGACGCCGCCAGAGGCGATTCGGGAGATCCGGATTGGCGACGATGTTTGGATCGGCACGGGCGCAACGATTCTAAAAGGGGTGACAATCGGCGACCGGTCGATTGTTGCCTCGTCGTCGGTCGTTACGCACGACGTTCCGCCGGACGTCATCGTTGCCGGCAACCCGGCCCGAATTGTGAAGCAACTTTCCGGATCTCAAGAAGCGATACTTCGGTCGTCTGGCGATCCAGCAAATGGTATCCACAGGCTGATTCCGCAGGGCGGGTGATTCGAGGCGCATGGCACCGAATTTGCAACAATAGTGTGATGACAGCCTCACGGCTTTCGACTTGGGAAACCGCAGGTCTGAATAGAAACGAAGAACGAGCCACCCTAGTGACAACGTCTCCGATCATCGAACTGAGATCTCCGATTCTTGCATCACGCAACGGCGAGCGACGGCGGGTGGTCCACGTTGTTGGCCAACTCGATATGGGAGGCATGGAAAAACTATTGGTGGAATTTGCGCGGCATGCGAATCGCGACCGGTATGAATTGATTTTCTTGACGTTGTCCGATAGCGGAGCAGCCGCGGATGAGATTCGGCGACTCGGGTGGCAAGTGATTGACCTTCAGACGAAACCTGGTTTAAGTCTGCGATTGTTTGTGAGGCTTGCGCGCATCTTTCGTGGATTGAAAGCCGACATTGTCCACACGCACAATACGCGACCGCTTATCTATGCGGGGCCGGCGGCGCGGTTGGCCGGAATTCGCCGCGTAGTGCACACTCGGCACGGACAGCGATTTGGAGCTTCGTGGCGCGAGACATTCGCGTTTCGTTTGGCGGCGCGAACAACAAGGTGGTTTGTTTGCGTTTCCGAAGACAGCGCCCGAATCAGCGCCGAGGAGGGGATTTCGCAGTCGCGCATCCGATCTCAATGGAATGGGATCGACCTTGATCGATTTCGACAATGCGCGCCTGTGAACGGACCCGTCGTGTCGGTCGGCCGTTTAAGCCCGGAAAAAGACTTTGCAACGCTGATTCGTGCCACGGCGATCGCTGTCCGAGATTCGCCCGACTTCAGATTGGAGATTGCCGGCGATGGACCGTGTGCCACGGAACTAAAACAACTGGTAACGGAACTTCAGTTGGATTCGAACGTGCAATTCCTTGGACGGGTCGAAAATGTACCCGAACTGCTGTCTGGAGCTAGTGTTTTCGCGTTGTCTTCACAAACGGAAGGCATTTCACTCACGATTTTGGAAGCGATGGCATCCGGTCTGCCGGTCGTGGCGACGCTGGTGGGAGGCAATCCGGAGGTTATCGTTGACGGCGAAACAGGACTGCTAGCGCCGCCAGGCGATCCGCCGGCGTTGGCCGACGCGTTGCTTCAGCTATGGCGAGATCCCAACCGACGGCGCGTCCTTGGATCGGCCGGGCGAAAGCGGGTGGAGAATTACTTTGATGTCCGTAAGATGGTCGTGGCATACGAGCAGCTTTATTGAATCACTACAGAGACATTGAAACGCATTCGAAAAGTGCGCTCGACAACTCTTGTCTGTGATCGATTGTGGAACACCCCATGTGGTCGGCAATTTACCGATACGGCCTTCTGCCTTTTCACGAACGAATCATCAAGCGGCGTAAGACGTTCCGCTATTGGTCGGAATTGGAGCGCAGCCAATGGCTTTCGCGGGCGGATTTGGAGCGGCGTCAGTTTGATTCTCTCAAGCGCTTGTTGGAACACGTCGCCCACCATTGCACTTATTATCGGGAGGAATGGCAGCGCATGGGATTGCGGCCCGATCGGATTCATGGCCTCGATGATTTTTCCCGCTGGCCGCTGATCACTCGCGATACCATCCGCACACATCGCACGGAAATGCGGTCCGCTCAACCGGGCGTTCGGATGCTCACCAAGGCGACTGGCGGGTCGAGCGGCGTGCCGCTTCAGTTCGATTTGAACATGGAAAGCCACGAGCGCCGCACGGCCGCCATGTACCGGGGCTACAACTGGGCGGGCGCAGCGCCCGGAACCAAGCAACTGTTTCTTTGGGGCGTCGCGCTCGGCAATCGACCTTGGCAAAAGCGATTGAAGGACCGGCTTTACAACCGGTTCCAGCGCCGCCTGATTCTCAATTCGTTCGAATTCAGTCGCGAGCGCGCCTCCGATTTCTTGACCCGTCTGAATCGCTATCGGCCGGACGTGATCGTCGCCTATACCAACCCACTCTATGAGTTCGCCAGGTTTCTCAGCGAGAAAAAGCTCGTTCCCTACTCGCCAAAATCGATTATCGTGGGCGCCGAAAAAATCTATCCTTTTCAGCGCCAGTTGATCGAGCGCGCCTTTCAAGCGCCGGTTTTCGAGACCTATGGATCGCGTGAGTTCATGCTCATCGGCGCCGAGTGTGAGAAGCATACCGGACTGCATCTGACTCATGAAAACCTCCTCGTCGAAGTGCTGGACGATGCCGGCCAACCCACCCCAGTTGGTCAGGAAGGCAATGTCGTCGTCACCGACCTGACCAACTATGGCATGCCCTTCATTCGTTATGTGAATGGAGATCGGGTGATCGCCGGCTGGGTGGAATGTACGTGCGGTCGCGAGTTGCCCATGATGAGAGCGGTGACGGGCCGCCAGTTGGATTTGATCGAGACTCCGGACGGTCGCTGCGTGGCTGGGGAATTCTTCCCGCACTTGATCAAGGATTTCGCGGCCGTCGAGCGTTTTCAAGTGGTTCAGGAGGCCATCGATCGAGTCGAGGTGCGCTTAGTCGTGCGGCCCGAATGGAGCGACGCTGACCGCATGATCCT
>JBGQCZ010000378.1:0-5855 GCA_041495645.1 Gemmataceae bacterium
CGTGCGGGAGTTGAACATGAAGACCAAGGCACGAAAACCACGACGAAACATTATTTCGACCGACCCCGCATGGGAGGCAATGAAGGCGGCACGTCGCAACATCGACCATGATGATGCAGTTCAGGAGAGTTTCTATTTAACCAAGCAGTTTTACACGCTTTGGGGCCACGTCGTGAAAAAGTCGCCCGTCGATCTGAATCTGATTCTGCGGACTTTGATCGAGAAGAAGATCCCGTTTGTTTTGACTGGTGCCCATGGTCTAGGCGGGTGGACCGGGCGGCCCCGGTCCACCAAAGACGTGGATATTCTCGTCAAAGAAGGAAAGAATTTCGGCAGAGCAACAAAAGCGGTGGCCACGCTCTACCCTCAACTCGAGGCGCGGGTTTTCCCAGGAATCATGGCATTTTTCGTCTCAGGTGACAAAGAGTCGGTCATCGATGTAATCTTCCCTCACCGGGCAGATCTTGAAGAGACCTTGAGGAATCCGACGTGGTCGGAGAACAAAGAACTCGGCTTGCGTTACCGCGTGCCGTCCCTTGAGGAAGCGATGGCCAACAAGTACGGAGCCATGATTACATCGAATCGACCTCTGGTGAAGCGGCAATTAGACGTTGTTGATTTCGAATGGATGGTGATTCACTCCATGGATAAAGACCGCAAGCCGATCGGCCTCGCCCGCCTCGAATTCCTGGGCGAAAAAGTCTGGCCCGGCGGCGGGGGGAAGGAAATCCTTCGACTGGTCGAGGAAGTGAAGGCCGGAAAAGCGATCAATCTCGATTCCTTGGGATAAACTGACTATGGTTGCATCGGAGTTCATCGCATGAAGACTATCACTCGCCGCACCATGCTTCGCGGCGTCGGCGCGGCCGTGGCCCTGCCCTGGCTCGAATCACTTCCGGTATGGGGCGCTGAACCCGCGACTCCCAAGCGATTCGCGGCGCTGTTCATGGGCAATGGGATCAGCCCCAACCATTGGTGGGCCAAGGGCGCCGGCACCGAGATGGAACTGAGCAAGAGCCTCGAACCGCTCGCTCCGTTCAAATCCAAGCTGAATGTTGTTTCAGGCCTGTTCAACAAGAACGCCACTGGCGTCGGCATTCATCCAGGCCAGACCGGCAATATTCTATCGGGCGCCGCGTTGCAGAAGGGAGCTGTGCTCAAGGGCGGCATTAGTGTCGATCAGGTGCTGGCGAATCGACTCGGCGACGAGACGGCGCAGCCGAGCCTCGTCTTGGGTTGCGAACAACCGATCACGGGCTATCACGAGACCAACTTCTCGATGGCCTACAGTTCGCACATTTCCTGGCAGAACGCCGCGTCGCCGGTTCCCATGGAAGTCTATCCTTCGCTCGCCTTTGATAGCTTGTTCGACAACCAGGGCAGCAAACGCGCGACAAGCATTTTGGACCGCGTTAAGGGCGATGCCGCGAAACTCAATCGGCAGGTGAGTCGCGCCGATCAGGCAAAGCTCGATGAGTATCTCACCAGTGTGCGCGAAGTGGAAAAGCGGATCGAACGCACACGATCGACGAAAAGCAATGCTGACGACATAGGCCCGCAGACCCTCGCGATGAAACGGCCCGACAACGGCCTGCCAGAAGACATCCGCGAACACATGCGGCTGATGTGCGACATCATCGCCCTGGCCTTCCAAACCGACAAGACACGCGTCGCCACGCTCCTGCTCTGCCGCGATCTGTCCGGGCTTTTCTACCCGTTCCTGAACGCTCGTACGGCGCATCACCCGGCTTCGCACGACGACGAGTCCGACACCTACGAGCGCATCACGCGCTACTACGTCAGCCAACTCGCTTACTTGGCCAATCGCCTGGCCGCCATGCCGGAAGGCCAAAGCACCGTGCTGGACAACTCGTGCCTGATGTTCATTTCCAACTTGTGGTCCGGCAGCAAGCATGATTCAAGCAAGGTGCCGGTCGTATTGGTGGGCGGGCTTGGCGGCGCTTTGAAGACCGGCCGAGTGCTGGATTCCCGCGACAAGGCCGACGATAATCGCAAACTCTGCAGCCTGTATCTGTCGCTGCTGGACCGAATGGACGTGAAACTGGACGGCTTCGGCGATGCGGCAACTCGTCTCGAAGGACTGTGAAGGCGGCTAACTCAACAACGAGTCGACCGGAGTCCCTGAGCCAATTCCAATCGGACGCCCCTGTTGATCCGTGATATGGCCGTGCGTAGCGACTCCCAGGCAATGGTAGATCGTGGCCGCGACATCCGCCGGGCTAACGGGATTTGTGGCCGGGTAGGCCGCGCTGCGATCCGATGAGCCATACACCTGCCCGCCGCGAACCCCGCCGCCCGCCATCACGACGGAATAGCAAAACGACCAGTGATCGCGGCCGGCGTCCTTGTTGATCTTCGGCGTGCGGCCCATGTCGCCCATCCAAATCACCAACGTCTCATCGAGCAGACCGCGGCTCTTCAGATCGACAAGCAGCGATGACACGCCCTGGTCCATCGGCGGCAGCAACGAGTCCTTCAGCAACTTGAAATTGTTCCCGTGCGTGTCCCAGTCGCGATTGCCAACCGAATAAAGAGTAATCAGCGGCACGCCCGCCTCGACGAGCCGACGAGCGAGCAGGCAATTCTGCGCGAACGGTGTCGGTCCAAATTGTTCGCGCACCTTTTGAGGTTCCTTCGCCAGATTGAAGGCATCGCGCATCGCAGGCGACGAAAGAAGTTCGAACGCCCGGCGGGTGGAATGATCGAGCGTGTGCATCGCCGCCGTCGCTTCGAGCGCTGGCGCAGCGCGATTGACCTGATCAAGCAATCTTCGGCGTCCGTCCAAGTGTAGACCGTCGACGTCCGTCATAACCGACGAGACGCCACGGATATCCAGCGTGCCATTGAGCGGTCGGACGAATGGCACCGTGAACGGATCGTACGTCTTGCCGAGGAAACCGGCGTTCTGGCCCAGGGCGTCGTTGTTGCCGAAGTGCCGTAATTCGCCGAGCGTCACATAGGAAAACACCGGCTTGTCCAGCGGCCGCAGCTTGCTGATCACGGAGCCAACCGAGGGCTGATCTTGCGGAGTCGCCGGCGGTTCGATGCCCAGCACCGCGTTTTTGGGGTGCGAATGGCCGGTCAGAGCCAGGTAAGCGCCGATCGCGTGGTCGTTATCGCGGTGATTGACGGAGCGAACGATCGAATACTGGTCCGCAATTCTGGCGAGTCGAGGCAAATGCTCGCTGATGGCGACGCCGGGCACGTTGGTTGCAATTGGCCGAAACTCGCCGCGAATTTCCTTCGGCGCAGCGGGCTTCAAATCCCACATATCCAAGTGCGACGGCCCGCCGTAGTTGAAAATCACGATGCAGGATTTGGCTTTGCCGAACGAACGTGAAGTCGCTTTCTCGGCAGCCTGGCCGCGAGTCCGCAGCAAGTCGCTCCACAGCAGCCCGGTAAAGCCCAAACCGCCGATGCGAATCATTTCGCGACGGTTGACTCCCTTTCGGCGCCGCTCACCGAAGATCGATAGCATGCCCGATCCTCTATTTCTTGTCGGCCTCGATGCGAACCCGGCAGGTGAAGGCGAGTTCCGGATCGCCGCGCTTTTGCATCGTCTGGCACAGAGTCAGCAAGCGCGGCCGCAGCGTATGTTCGGACTTCGCGCCATTCAACGATACCACAAGCGGCTTATCGAAGCTAACGAGCCGGCCGTCCAAATCCAAATCAAATTGTTTCGCGTTTCGGGTTGTGATCTCAACGGAATTCTTGGAAATCGCGGCGTCGATTGCTTGACCCGCCTCCGGCTTCGCGACGGATAGCCAGAAGAAATCGGCAACAACTGGGTCGGTCAGCTCCCAGGTCAGGTGTTTGGACACGGGATTGCGCGTCGAGGAGTACATGTCCTTGATCTTGTCCCGGTCCGGCAATCCGCCATGACCGAAGCCCTTCCGGAACTCCATCTCAACCGGGAACTCGCCCTTGTTCTGGTCCTTGAGTTTCTGAACCTCAGCGTTGAATTTCTCGCAACGCTCGCGGCGTCCGTAAGCATTGTCATTCTCACCGATCATGAAGGTGAACCGCGTATTGCGCAGCGTCTTGGCTGAGATGGTTCCATCGGTCGGAGCGGCGGCACTGACATGCACGGCAGCGAAGCGGTCCGGAATCTTCGGTCCGATAAAAAAGGCCCCGTAACCGCCGTGCGAATAACCCATCAGAAACACTTTCGAGGTATCGATGTCGCCGAACAAGGCGAATTGGCGAATCAAGTTGGAGATGAGCGGCGGAACGTAGAGGTCATAAAAACCGTTCCATGTATCATTGGGCGCTCGCAAAGCCAGATACTTGTAGCCAGTCACCGAAGGTTGGTCCTTGTAATACTTCTGCATCACCCGCCACTGGCTGTCGTTCACTTCCTTCGGTGCCCCGCCGCCTCCATGCATCGCAATGAAGAGCGGCCAGCCTTTTTCCGGCTTTTCGCCAACGTTCTTCACGACATATGGACTCAGGTATTCCTTGTACTTCACTTGATTACTCGTGAAGTCCTTCTTGAGCTCTTCGTGAATGGGGGCAGACCTGAGCGCCTTCCAAACCGCGCGGCGGACCGGCTCTTCCTGCTCGCCAAGCAACTGATCGAATTTCTCGTCGAACTTCCATTTTTCGCGTTGTTCTTCGTTGGCCGCGAAATACGCCGCCGCCGCCTTCTCGATGTCTTGCGACCCGTCCTTGGTCAATCCGGCCGCCGGTTTGCGGGCGTAACGATCGGTGACGTTTTCGGCGAAAACGTCTTTCTTGTTTCGCGCCCAAACGAGGGGAAAGCTCACATTGGTCTTTTGAAAACTCGCCGCATAGATCGCGTGTTCGGGTACATCCTTCTTTGCCTGGGCCGCATCTCCCACAAACCAGCCGCGATCCATACCGCTGGGATCCTGTTCGCAAGCGCCAGTGAAATGCCAATCGCCGTCCCAAATCTCAAGCCAGGTGTGGTTGCCGCGTTTGTTGGCCCACAGCGGCGTGCCGACGATCCGCGTCGGAATGCAAACGCTACGGCAAGCGTCGCTCAACAGGATCGACAAACCCGTGCACGACGCCATGCCGATTTCCATCGATTCCTTCGGGCTCTGATGCGGCTTTTTGCGCTGCGTCGAGTATTTGACTTTGACCTTGTCGAAGAGCTTTGAGTTCAGGAGTTGAGCCGCTTCACCGGCGGACTTGCAGTCCTTGACGAGCGGCAGGCACATCTCGAAGAACTCTTTCCGCCACGGATCGCGCGCTTCATCGACATTCGCGTACGCAAGCACGTTGTTCAAGAAGATCTCATCGGGAATCTTCGCTCCCCACACTACTTGTTTCCGAGCCTTGTAGGCCAATTCGAGGTTTTCCAAGAGGAAATCGGCTTTCAGCGAGCGAAGGTCCGAGTCGGGCATGTTCGCGACCAGGAATTCCATACCCTTGCGCTGGTCGGCGGGTGCCTCGTTGAGCGCCTTTTCCAGTTCCGTCCGGTTCTTCTCGGCGCGGTCAAGCGCCTTTTCAATCGCGACGGACCAAGTCGGCTTGTCCTCGGCAAATGCGGCCGAATTGAATGACAGCGAGCATGCCATCATCAGGAATGCGATTCGCAAACTGGCTTTATTGACCAACATTGCGGGAGTCTCCAACGGTGAATATCGCGCGGCGCGGCCCCTTGTTTTGTATCTATTCCAAGGGGAAAATGCCTCCGCCGGAAAACCTCAATGTCCGATAATCCGCGTGACCGATTGCCGCAACGCTCCTTCGATGCGGTCGTCATCGGCTCCGGTCCGAACGGACTGGCAGCCGCAATTACCATCGCCAGACACCAGCGTTCGGTGCTGGTCATCGAAGCCGAACCAATCATCGGCGGCGGCGCCCGC
>JBGQCZ010000379.1:0-5848 GCA_041495645.1 Gemmataceae bacterium
CAGCAAATACACCTTTCCAGTCAACAACGTTGTGTTGCGCGTGCGTATGGCACGGCCATACCGTGCGACATTTCCGAGTACGCCGTGATCTGTCTCTGTCCCTTTGATGACGGCATTCGAGTTCCAAACTGAATCGAAACGAACTGCTGGCCAGTAGTTGAATCGTAGAATCGGTCGGTCAATAGATGAGCCCCACTCGAGTTGCTGCTCAGTCAATTCTTCTCCGATCTTCCCAATTTGGTCCGCGCTCCAAGGACCTGATGACCAGTCGAAGTTGCTTGTTGCGATTAAGTGTTCCTGACCAAATGAACTTAACCATTTTTCATCCTCCTTTCCCCGCTCCTCCTTCAATTTCTTGAAGCGCTCAAGCAGGCTTGCCTTGTCCGTCGCGCATGCAATCGCCCAAAGGTAAAAAGGATCATTGGGGTCTTTTGCAGCGGCTGTCAAATGTTTCACCCAAGCTCGGACTTCGTCCGTATCGCCGGCTTTCGACGCGCGCATGGCGTCGCAGGCAGCAAGGAGCGATGGCGCGATTCGTTCGAGACTCGGCTCAATCGTATCCGCGAACACCTTCAGAACTGCCGGTCGGTACTTCGCCCTCAGTTCCTCCAGTTCCTTCGCCACCCGCTTGTTGTTCTCGATCGAATCAAACCGCACCTGCCGGTAGCTGCTGCTGAGGATGAATCCGGACAGCGCGTAGTAATCCTTTTGCGAGATGGCGTCGAACTTGTGGTCGTGGCATCGCGCACAGCTAATGGTCAGGCCGAGGAAGGTCTTGCCGAAGACGTCGATCTTGTTGTCGATGCGGTCGGCCTCGTCGCCGCGGATGTCCACGGGCGAATGCACTTGCTCGCCGAAGAACCAGAAGCCGGTGCCCAGGATCGACTCGTTGAAGCCGCCGTCGGCATTCAAACGCGGTTTGATCAAATCGCCGGCGATATGTTCGCGGACAAACTGGTCGTAGGGCGCGTCGGCATTGAGGGTGCGGATCACGTAGTCGCGATACTGGTAGGCGTTGGGAATGATCGGGTCGAACTCGTGGCCGTAGGTCTCGGCGTAGCGCACGAGGTCGAGCCAATGCCGGCCCCAGCGTTCGCCGTAACGCGGGGAAGCGAGCAGGCGATCGACGACGGCGGCCATTGCTGATTGAGGATTGGTGATTGATGATTGCATGAATGCGTCGATTTCGGATGGGGTTGGCGGGAGGCCGGTGATGTCGAAATGGACGCGGCGGAGCCAGGTGCGGAGATCGGCAGGCGGCGCGGGGCGCAGATTCTGTTGTTCGAGTTTGGAAAGGATGAAACGGTCGACTGGGCTGAGCGGCCAATCCCGGTTTTGTACATCGGGCACGGGAGGGAGTTTCACCGGCTGCCAGGCCCAATGTTCGGCTTTGCGTTTGGCGAGGTCGAAACCGGGTTTGGTTGGGGCTTCGGCGACGGCGGGCGAGCCAGGCCAGGGCGCGCCCATTTTGATCCACTTCGTCAGGTCCGCGATGGCCGAGACCGGCAGTTTGCCCTTCTTCGGCATCCGCAGTTCGGTGTCCTTGTACGACACGGCCAAGATCAAACGGCTCTTTTCGGGGTGGCCGGGTATAATCGCCGGGCCAATCTCCGTGCCCTTTAACATGGCGGCTCGGCTGTCGAGACGCAGGCCGGCCTTTGGCTCCTTCAGTTTCGCCGAATGACATTCGAAGCAGTTTTCGACCAATAGTGGGCGGATTTTCTTTTCGAAGAATTCGTTGGCTTGGTCGCTCGGCGGCTCGGCAGAATTCGCCGGCAGAGCGCAAAGCAGCAAGCTCGGAAGGATGGCAAACAGGCGCGGCATGAGAAACTCGGCAGGCATGGGTCGAATCTGTACCAGTAGTTTACCATACCGGGAATGGCGCGGCACCGGTTGCGCTAAGGAGTAAGCAAACCGGTGTTCTTTGTGGCTTCGTGTCTTTGTGGTAAGCAAGAGAATCACTATTAACCACAAAGACACGAAGTCACAAAGAAGACAGGCCCTGGAATGCGAAGGATCAGACAGCATCCCCTACATATTTTGCATCCTCGGAGAGCAATGCAATGTTGCGCACTCGTCTCCCGCTCCTATTTGTTGCACTATTTGCCGTCCCGGTTGCGGCCGATGACACCTTGGTTCAGCGGATCGAATCCGTGATCAACGGTCCGGATTTCAAGCAGGCGCGTTGGGGCATCCTGTTTGTCGATGCGAAAACGGGCGAAACGATCTTCGAGCAAAACGCCGATAAACTCATCACTCCGGCTTCGACAACCAAGCTCTATACCTGCGCCACGGCCTTGGGCACATTCGGGCCAGGGTTCAAGTTTGAAACGCCGGTCTATCGCCGCGGCGACGTGACGGGCGATCGTTTGCAAGGCGATTTGATTCTGGTAGCCAGCGGCGACCTTACCCTCGGCGGACGAACGCAGCTCGATGGCACGATGGCTTTCACCAACTCCGATCACACGTACGCGCTGCCAACTTCGACCGAGCACGCGATCACCAACACCAACCCGCTGGCTGGCCTGCAGGAACTGGCCGGGCAGGTGCGGCAGACCGGCATCACGCGCGTTTCGGGCGACGTGCTGATCGACGACCGGATGTTTCCGCACGCACGCGGCAGCGGCAGCGGGCCGGATCTGCTCACGCCGATCATCGTCAACGACAATGTAGTCGATCTCAAAATCACTCCGGGAGCGAATCAGGGCGAGGCGGCGACGGTGAAGTTGTGGCCACAAACGGGCTGGGTACAAATGGACGCTCAGGTTCAGACCGTGGCCGGCGGAACCACTCCATCCATCGAGGTGATTTCGACCGGGCCGCAGCGATTTTCGGTTCGCGGTCGAATCGCGCAGGGATCGAAGCCGTTGATTCGCATCTGGCCCGTGGACGATCCGAACGCCTTTGCTCGGGCGTTGTTTATCGAGTGCTTACGCCACAACGGCGTGACCGTCGATGCGGGGCTGCATGCGAAGCCGAACGCCGAATTGCCGCCGCGCGATGGTTACGAGAAACTCACGCGCGTGGCCCTGTTTACTTCCCCGCCGCTATCGGAAGCGATCAAAGTTACCCTGAAAGTGAGCCACAATCTTTATGCCAGCACGCTGCCGCTGCTGGTTGCCCACAAACACGGCCAGAAGTCGATCGCCGATGGAATGCGTTGGCAACGGCGGTTCATGGTTGATCTGGGCGTGCCGGTGGAAACGATTTCGTTCGCGGGCGGGGCCGGTGGGATGAACGCGGATTGCACCACGCCTCGCGCGACGGTCAAGCTGCTCCAAGCGATGCGCTCGCGGAAGGAGTACGAAGCCTGGCACGCGGGATTCCCGATTCTTGGCGTGGATGGCACGCTTTCCGAAGCCGTGACGGAGGACAGCCCGGCCAAAGGCAAAGTGCGGGCCAAGACCGGCACGCTGTCGTGGTTCGACGCGATGAACAACCGCACGCTACTGCGCAGCAAAGCACTCGCCGGCACGCTGACCACGGCGAGCGGCAAGGAACTTTTCTTCGCGATGTTCGTGAACGATGTGCCGCTGCCCTTGGGAGTCACTACTCAACGGGAGGGCAGAACCCTGGGACGGATTTGCGAGATCATCTATCAGCACGGACCATAGAAGTCACTTAACCGCAGATTCTGCGCCGATTTGACTTCGGAGCCCGACGCGTAAGCGAGGGGAATTCCCCTCGCTTAGGCGTCGGGCTCCGACTGGGGGCTAACGTTTTGAATTCCACTCCACGGTACGATATTTCGTTTCGGCCAGTTCGCGGGCCCGAGCGCGTTCGGAAGGAGTCCATTCGCTCTCTTCGATTGTCCAATTTGTTTCGCGTGCGAACTCGCCAATGATGGCGTCGGAGAGATTTGGTATCTGCATCTCGATTCCGGCCAACTCGCGCGCGCCAGGAAGACTCGGCGTGTGGCGGCTTTGCGCGAGCAATACCGCGCCGTGCTGCAGTGTTGCGCCGCGTTGTTTTCGTTGCGCGCTGCCGACGATCTTGTGGCCCTTCAGAATGCGATCGCCCGGCGTCTGATGCAGGAAACACAGCACTTCGCCCAATTTTTTCTCCGCGCCACTCGGGCAGGCATCGGGCATCACGCCAAATGATTTAAGAGCCGACGCGATGACGTGATGCATGCGGCAAATCCATGATTCGCCGCGACGCTGCCAGGGCGCGCCGGCCGGAAGCGCCAGGGCGTACGTCAATTCATGGTGATGCACAAGAGTCGCCCCGCCGCTAGCGCGGCGTACGAACGGCAGCGATGCGAGAAGCGGATCGGTGCGGCGCACGGCTTCAGGTTGGAAGTAACCGAGGCTGAGCGTGGGCGGGTTCCAGGTGTAGAAGCGGAGCGAGGCGATTCCGGCAGCGGCGGATTCGAGCATCGCCTCGTCGGCCGCCATGTTGGTTGGGCCGTCGGCCGAGGCAAACGGCAGAAGCCGGATTAGTTCCACCGCAGGATTGGCTCCTTCACGGCCTTCACTTCGTCGGGCCGGCTCAGGCCCAGCGTGTGCGGGGCCTTTTGCAGCATGGCCGGGTCTTCCTCGATGATTTTCAGCAGAGCATCGGCGAAGGCGTCGAGCGTTTCCTTGCTCTCCGTTTCGGTCGGCTCGATCATCAAGGCTTCGGAGACCACCAGCGGGAAATACACCGTCGGTGCATGGAAGCCGTAGTCGAGCAAGCGCTTGGCGATGGCCATGGCGTTGATCTTCTTGGTCCGCAGCAGTTGCCGGGCGGTGGCGACGAACTCGTGCATGCAGCGATCACCGTGCGGAACCTCGAACGCGTGCTTGATCCTCGCGAGCAAGTAATTGGCGTTCAGCACGGCGGTTTCGCTGATCGATTTCAGCCCGTCCGGGCCGAGCGTGCGGATGTAGCAATAGCCGCGGAAGAGAATGCCGACGTTGCCGAAGAAGCTGCGCACGCGGCCGATGCTCTTGGGCCGGTCGAAATCGAGGCGGTAACGGTCGCCGTCTTTCGCGACCATCGGTGTCGGCAGGAACGGCGCGAGATGTTTGCGTACGGCGATGGGGCCGGAGCCCGGTCCGCCGGCGCCATGCGGGCCGGTGAAGGTTTTATGGACGTTGTAATGCTGCATGTCGGCGCCGAAATCGCCGGGCCGCGTGAAGCCGAGGATGGCGTTCATATTAGCGCCATCGAGATAAACCAACGCGCCTTTGGAATGCAACAAGTCGGTGATCGTCTTGATTTGTTTCTCGAACAAGCCGAGCGTGTTCGGGTTGGTGATCATGAACACGGCGACGCGGTCGTCGAGCTTTGCTTTCAAGTCTTCGAGATCGACCAGGCCGTGCGAGTTGCTTTTCACGGTAACGGTTTCGAAGCCCGCGAGCGCGGCGCTGGCGGGGTTGGTGCCGTGGGCGCTATCGGGGACCAGTACGCGCTTGCGTTGGCTCTCGCCGCGATCGCGGAAGTAGGCCGCGGCCACGTAGAGGGCGGTCAATTCGCCGTGGGCGCCGGCAGCGGGTTGCAGCGACACTTCGTCGAAGCCCGAGATTTCCGCCAGGAATTGCTGCATCTCGTAAAGCAGTTGCAGCATTCCCTGCGAGGCGTCGTCGTCCTGGAGCGGATGCAATTCGGCGAAGCCGGGAATGGCCGCGAGCCGCTCGTGCCGCTTCGGATTGTACTTCATCGTGCACGAGCCGAGCGGATAAAAGTTCGTGTCGATCGACATGTTCCGCGTGGACAGGTTGGTGAAATGGCGGATCAGGTCAATCTCGCCAATTTCTGGCAGCGGCGGCGGCGCGTCGGCCAGTGCTGAGGACGGGAGTAGATCGCGCGCCGTTGGGCCCGGAACATCGCTGGCGGGCAGCAAATGGCAGCGCCGGCCGCGGCG
>JBGQCZ010000380.1:0-5840 GCA_041495645.1 Gemmataceae bacterium
GGTTTTCCTACCAAAATATGGTCGATTCGCGCGCTTGTCCGCCTGCTGACAAATGTGTACCCCCATCCCAAGCCACCCTCGTCGAAAGCATTCTTGTAATCCGCCCAAATGCGACGGAAAATGGTGCTTTCTGGTGGCGTATTGAAGTCACCCATTACCAGCACATGACCATTAGCCGCGTGACACGCGCCCGCCAGAAACTCCGATTGTAGTTTCCTTCGCTCGCTGTTGGCTTGCAGATGGCTCCTTCCGGCCCAACCCTCGCCGGCCACTCGCCCCAATCCGTCGCGGGGACTATCCAGGTGGAGACTAAGTACCGTGATCACTCCAACCGGAGTATCGAGTTCATAGAGCATGGCGGAGCCTCGCTCCCCGGTCGAGTTGGTCCCAAGCCGTTCCATCCGACGAATGGGATAACGGCTGGCCAGGCACAGGCCCGGAAGTCGTTTCACGTGCCAGCCGCCCCGCGTAAGAAACTCGGAATGCGCCGAGTCCCGCCATTCCTGAAGTGCGACCACATCCGGTTGAGTTTTGTCCAAAAGTGCGTCCAACAGGGCCGGATCCGTCTTCCCGTAGTGAATGTTGCAGGTGAGGACTCGCATTTCGAGCCCAGGCGACGGATGATGCAAGAGCGGCTGCCATGGGATGCTAAGTCCCATGACTGGGCCAACGGCCAGCCCGAGGGCCAGAAGCGCTGGAACGAGAGACCGCCGATGACCAACGGCGCAAGCCAGCGTAAGCAGCGCTGACGGAATCACCCACACCCAGCGTGGAAAGAACATGACGAATGTCCCGAGCCACCAGGAGTCGCCGAGTCGCAGTATGCCCCAGACGACGAGCGCGACGACCAAAGACAGCCAGCTACCAACTGTGATCGCCCGGCTGATCAATTTGAAAGCTCCGCGCGGTCTCGGCGCCACCGCCTTCGTCTCTACACTCATCGCGCGACCTTTTTTCCGTTTATGCCTTGGGCATTGGATCAGCGTGGCAGGCCTAGTTGCTCTCCAACAAAAGCTGAGCCGGCCCCACGAACATCCTTGCCGCCGTTATGATCAGTTTAGTGTTTTTCAATCGCTGGTTTTTCCTGCCACGCTGCCATTTGGCGGTCAGCCATCAAACCCAAACGAATGCATCCGATTAGTTCAGACTGCCCGGTGCGCCTTACACCGCCCCAAACGTCAAGAAAGGAAGCCGAAGGTGTGCTCACATTAGGAGAGTTCGGCGTGCCGAGGTGCGAAATTCGGAATGGTTGCGGCAAACACGTTGAGATGATCTTGTTTCAAACCACGCTCGGCAGCCTCTTGGAGAACTGCGAAGAATAGCTCGCTGACTAAACTTCAGGACAGAAAACCATTGTCGCGCTGGATCGCGTAGGGTATGCTTGGGCGGTTAGGTGAACTGCTTGATCCCGCCTGAGTTCGCGACCAAAACGATCCTGCCGATTGTCCCACCTACCGCCCGACTCTCTCCAGGGGTATCATGAGGCTGCCGTTCTCAATTCTAATGGTGTTCGCACTTCCGTTGGTTGGGCACGCTGCGCCACCGACCGGGTTGCAATCGTTGATCGTCGAGCCCACACCACAATTGTTCTGAACGACCACAACCGGCAACAGCGTCTGCTCGTGACCGGACGCATGGCCGATGGCACTGGAAGCGATTGCTGACCTACAAGCCCGCACGCGGAAAAAGGTTTCCTGAATGAAATGGTCATTCCGCCAGACGCCAACGATCGCGTTTGAAATACAGCCGATCCAGACTCGCATCAGCCCTGGTTTCTACAATATCTATCCGTGGCAATCTCGTCGCCGTTCACTTGTGAGGCAGCGTCCATGAAACGGTTCGCATCTTTGGTGTTGCTGGCATTGGTCCCCGCCGCAGCATGTGCCCAAAACGACTCGGAGTTGACGCAACCATACGACCTGCAGGTGGTGCTCAAGTGCGGGGCCCACAATTGGCTGGGCAAGCAATTCCGAGACGACCTGCGCAATAACCTCGCGGGTATGCTGCAGGACGCCCTGGGACCGATGGCCAAGGTCAGCGTCGTCGACCTGAAGGACTTTCCGCCGGACCAATGGCAACCGCTGTGGAAGGAATTCGACGCCAAGGGATTTGCCGCGCTGGACGGGACCCAGGAACTCAACGGCGCGAAGACTCATTTTCTGCGCGTCGATTTCATCAACGGCCAATACGAACTGCAAACGCGGCAGCTCGATGGTCAGACCGGCTGGGTCAGCCCCTTGCGTCGGGAGCGGAACGCCGATCGGGCGTTCGTCACGCGCCTAGCCGGAAAGATGATTGGACAAGATTTCGGTCTGGTCGGCACGATCGTCGGCCGCGCCGACACAGTTCAGGTTCAGTTCAAGGGCGCCGGGCTCGGAGCGCCTTTGGAACGATGGGTTCACAAGGGCGACGTCTTCGCCCTGTATCGGGTCATGCCGAAAAACAGCCAGGGTAAGACCAGAGCGTATCTCGAATACGACACTTTGGTGCAAATCCTCGATGAACCGAAGTCTGGAACTACGACCGCCAAAGTTGTTGCCCGCGGAAAAAAGAACCCGCTTCCCAGCGCGCCCACTTACACCTTTCGCTGCGTGAAGATTCCCGCCGTCACCGCTCCCCTGCGCCTTCGGCTCGTGGACGACAAGGGCCAAGCGCACGTGCGGGCGATTCAGATTCGCGTCCATTCGCAGGCGTTTCAGGACGGCTTGTCCAATGAAGAGGAAGTCCTGAACCCCGACACCGGCGGACTGTTCGTTTCGAAGCGAACCTACGACCAGCTGGCGTATGTGCGCGTGGTCACGGGGGCGGTCGAGATCGCGAAGATTCCGATTCCAGTCCAGGATGATCGCGACGCGACGGCGGTGGTGGGCCTGAATGCACAGAGCGAAAATGTCGGTAAATTGCAGTCTCAACGCGCCGAGCTGTTTCGCCTGTACACCGAAGCCTATGAGCTTCAGCGCGAGCGTTTCGACCAACTGGTGAAGCTGGCGAGCAACACAAAAGCACTTGAAAGTGCCGAAACCACTCGCCGCACGCTCGACGAGGACCTTCAGCGTTTGCGCGCCCAAAAAGAGGAAGTGAAAAAGGAAATTGGCACGTCGGGGATTTCGCTCGCCGGCTGCGATCGGCTCGACGCCGAGTTGGACAAGCACCGCGACCTGCTGAACCGGCGCATCGGCCAATTGAAAGAGTACATCGCGCTGGACAATTCTCCCGACAAAGTCGAGCGAAAGTTGAAACTCCTGGATGCGTACAACAAGGCGCAAGCCCTCGTCGACGTTTACGACTACGACGCGGCCATCGTGGCGTTTCGCCAGATCGTCAAGGATTACCCCGAGGAAACGAAGGTCAAAAAGGAACTTGAGTCGCTCGAAGCGAGTTGGGCCATCAAAAGCGACGCGCACCGGCAAGCTCGCGACTTTATCTATCGCGAATGGCCCGCAGCCAAAACAGCCGACGCGATTGCCGCGAAACTACCCACCGCCCGGCAAAAAATGAAGGTCTGCAGCGAGGCCGGCGACAAACTGACGCTCGCGAAACTGGTCGCCACGCTGCCGGAGCTTGGCAAGGTTCTCGGCGATGAAATTCAAGCGCTCAAGGACGGCTCCGCGGATGCCGAGAAGTCCGCGAAACTGAAGAAGCTGGTTGAGGACTTCGAGAAGTTCGGCCAGGACGCGGACGCCGCCCTGAAGGGCTGATCGCGATGAGGGGGCGAAATGAGCACGCCGGTTGACGAGTTGCCGTATCAGCCGGAGTCGCCGGCCAGATCGCGTCTGTTCGTGGTGGTGATGATTTCGGTCGGGCTCGGATTTGGCACTGCAGGCTCAGTCGGATTTCTCCTCTGGTGGGACCAGAACCGCTGGGAGAAATGGGAACAGGAGCGACTGGATTCGCTCGCGGGATCAGATCTGCGGGCCAAAGCAGCCAAGGCGCGCGAGGACGCCAATCGCCCGCTCGATCCGTCCGCGGTTCCTCAAGATGCGCTCGGCCATCTCAACGATCAGTTTCGAAATCTCTATCGCATTACGCGCGGCGAAACGCTGGTTCGCACTTCGCCGGTCATCGTCGTCGAAGGCGACGATCTAATACTGCTGCGCGACGGCGAGCGCCGCCGCGCAGCCGTCGTTCCGCCGCTCTACCACGAACTCAAAGCCTACGCCCACATTCCGCTCGCCGCCTATCTCATGACCGGCCTCGATCGCGGCAAGGAAATCCCCGCCGAACGCCAACAGGAAATCACCCGCTGCCGCGAATGGATCAAAGACGCTCGCGCTGACCTGCAAAAGAAGGGCTATTCGGTCGAGCTTCGCCAGCGTCAGGAAAAGCTCCTTGATGAAACCGACGACTTTCTCGCTTCGTCTCACCGGCGAGCGGCGGAAAAGAAAGAAATCGATCCGAAGGAACGCGTTGCCTTTGCTCAGAAAATGAAAGCCCCGATCCTGGCCAACGTCCACGACGCCGCCAAAGTCCAAATCGACGCGCTCGACGCGCAAATGGCCAAGTGGCGCAAGGAGCTCAACGACGATCAATGGAAGAATCTCAAGGTCGTGGTCATCGGCAGCGCCATGCCGCGCAAGAACCACATCGCCGTGCAGTACTTCGCCTACTTGCTGAACGAACCCGGCGAAGACAAGCGGATCGTTTACGCGGAGAGCCTGTTTGAAGAGCAAAAAGCGCTCAATCTGCTCGGCACCCACGTGCTTGACGCGGAGCTTGGCCGCGCGTTTTTCTCCGAACCGACGCGCATGAAACGCGACTTGCTCGGCGACGATGCCGAACAAATCCTCGCTGAGATGCGCCGCGCGAATGCGTCACTCAAGCCAACGTTGCCTTGACATCGCGCCGTTCGACGGTTCATAATGAATGCGGGAAGGGTTAAGCAAGAGCGCGTATTGCGACATGTCACGATGGGATGAATCTTGAAGTCTCGGCTCTCCACCTGTCTTCAAGTGTTGACGATTCACACATCCTAACGTTCTCTTGCGGCCAATTGCGGCTCCCCTTGAAGGAGTATTTTCACATCTATATGGAGGTCAGCATGTTCTCAGGCAAGTTTCGGTGCATGGTTCCAATTCTGTCGGCGGCGGTTGTAGCGGGTTTGATTTCAGTCGAACGGGTACATGCGGCGCGCGGAGGCGGCGGCCGCGGAGGAATAAGCGGCGGCGGCACGGGCGGCGGCCGTCCCGGCGGAGGCGGTCAGTCTGGCGGCCGTCCCGGCGGAGGCATGGGCGGCGGTCAGAGCGGCGGCCAGAGTAGTGCCCAAGCCGGCGGCGGCCGTGCTGCTGGTGGCCAGCAGCAAGGAATGTGCGCGGGCGGGGGCGGACAAGGCGGATCCGGGCAAGCCGGTGCCGGGCAAACGGGAACCGGGCAAGCCGGTGCTCAGAGCCGAGCCCGTGGTCAAAATGGCCAGCAACAGCAGAACCAGGCCGGTCAGGCACAGCAACAGCAGCTGGCGTTGGCGATCCAACAACAGCAGCAGATCGCGGTGGCGAACGCCATGCAACAGCAAGCCGTACAGGTAAATGCCCTGCAAATGGCAGCGCGAAAGGCCGCTGTGAATGGCCAGAACCTGCAACAAGTCAAGGGATTGCTTGCCGTCGTCCAACAGCGGCAGGAAGACAACGACAACCTGGCGACTTCGTTGCGGGACAAAATGGATTCCGGTTTGAGCGCGACGGAGCGAAAACAGGCCAATGCGCTCTTGTCAGCGATTCAGAAGCAACAGCGGCAAGACACCGCGTTGGCCACGAAGCTGGAATTGCGCGTCGAGAAGGACTTCCACCGCGATTCCGACGATTAAGATCCCAAGATGAGGAGCCACGGATGGACACAGATAAACA
>JBGQCZ010000381.1:0-5831 GCA_041495645.1 Gemmataceae bacterium
CGATCTTGAGTTTCAACCGCTGACCGATCTTCAGTTCGGACGATTCCAACTCGCCGACCACGAGCCGCACGACGGTTCGCTCGCGCCACGGAACGACTTTCTTGACGATGCCTTTGATCGCGGGCTCCACTTGAATGTGAACGGTGTCGCCGGCTGCGAGCGATCTACCCCAACGAATGGCTTCGTGGTCGAGCGCCAATTCAAGTTCGCCGCTGAACACATGATGAAACGTAAGCGTGCCGAGCAACCCCTCGCCGGTCCATTTCTTGCGCAGCCACGCCTTTTGCTCGGTCCGCTTCGCTTCGATTTGCTCCGGCGTGAATTTGAGCTGCTGGTCTTTCTTCACCGCCAAGCTGCCATGCATGTCGAATTCCGAGACATCGTCGGCCAACATGATGACCGACACCGGCTGCTTCTTGCGGTCGAGCTTGAGCCAGGCCCACACGCGGTCGCCGGGCTTGAACTGTTCTATTCGTCCCCACCAGGCGCCGACTTTGATCTCGGCGTCCGGTTCGATGGGCCAGGTCTTGGCTTCTTTTTCGCCGTCGATGAGCAGAGTTACGGTTTGCCTGGTTGAGTCGATTTCCTTCAGTGTTGCGAACGGCTTCGGCAGGAGGCGAAGAAATTCCGCTGTTCCGGCGACTTCCTTTACTTTCTTGTTTGCATCGACCGGAGGAGCGACCGGTTTCTCGGACGTGTAAATCGAAGTCTCGGGGAATTCCGCCGCCCAGGCGAACCACTTCACCTGAACGCTGTCGGCCCATTCCAGAGTCCAACCCTTGAGTTCGCCATCGACGCACCGGCCGGCTATGTCCCAAAACGAATGGGTTTCCGCATCCTGGAACCGGCCGGGCCCGGATTTTGCGGCCTGTGCCAGCGAGAGTTTTCGCGGCGGCACAATCGGCGATCCGGCCGGGAGCGGATTGCCTTCATCCGCCGGAGAAACGCCGGCGGCATTGGGTTGCGGACCTTTGTACTTTCGCGGTTGCGACGTTATCGGCCGATAGGCTGAAGCAGTCCGAGTCCGTGGTTCCCAAAAGACCGCGATGGGTTGACCATCCAATTCGTCGTTAATGATTCCGTTCTTTTCCAAAACATTGAGCGGGTACGCGCGAGCGGATTTTCCGCCCCAAACCCCAAGCACCGGTTCGCCGGACTTCAGACGCGGGTCAGGTTTGCCACGCGACTTTGCCGAATCGGCATTTTCGTTCGGCGGCACATCGATGGGCCGATACTTGTCGAACATGTGGTAGGCGACGGCATTCGGGTATTTTTCCAGCCAGAATCCCCACTCGCTGACGAGCGTCGGGACTGATTTCAGCCGTGTTCCTTTCTTCGGCCCCTCGAACGCGACGCCGGACAGGCACGAGTAAAGAGTCCCGTCCTGGTGCTTCATGACCATGACGCCGTTGCGCCAGCCGTGGAAGCGGAATTCGTAGGAAGGGCTAAACCCGCGCGCGAAACCGGCGTCGGGATCATAAACGAAAACGCCGTAGCTGTCCGAAATGACCCGGTATGGACTGAGGAAGAAGCGAATGGGAATGGCGCCGCCTTCCGAATAGCCGCGGGTCCAGCAAAGGACCGGGTCCGCCGGTTTCAATTCGTCGCCGCGCCGCTGGGCCTCATCGCGGCAATGCGAGCACATCGGGTTCACGAGCGTTTCAAATGCGCTCGGTCGTACGATGAGCTTTGGAGGAGCGGGCGGTTCTTCGGCGACGCACCATTGGGTCGCGAGCAGCAGCGTCGAAAACAGCAGAAGGATTGCGCGCATGGTGAGTCTCTCCGAGTGGTCTCTCGATAACATATCCCCCTGGACTCCAAGTTTCTGCTTGCGATGTGAACAAGGCTGCAAATCTGGGGAAAACCGGGAAATGAGGAACCGAGAACCGAAAATGAGAAATGAGAGTCGTTTTCTCATTTTCAGTTCTCGGTTCCTCATTTCCCGGTTCTTGCCGAGTTTCCAATCTGAAGAATGCCCAAGGAGTTAGGAGCGCGTGTTTTTTGGCTCAAATCGGTATTGGGGATCCGTCGGTAGTGGCTTCCTAAGTCATTGGCCAGCAATCATTTCCGAAATCGACCGAGTGGTTTTTGGCTCAAATCGGTGATTTCGCGGATGGGTGGGAGGGTAGTGGGCGAAATCAATGAAGAAATTGTGAAGGACAATTTCGGCTATCTGGTATCCGGCAGGATGTCCGGCTCTACCTGGTAGCCTTCCGCAATCTTGTTGGTCATGTTGAACAGTCCGACCACCGCCATCAATTCGCCAAGCATTTCGTTATCCATGCCCAGTTTCTGGGCGGCGGCAGTGTGGCTGTTAATGCAATAAGCGCAGCCGTTGGTCGCTGAAACGGCGACGGCAATCATCTCTTTCGTGAGCATATCCAGTTTTCCGGGCTGCATCACGTATTTCAGATGCCGCCAAACCGATTCCAAATGATCGGGATTGGTCGCCAGCGCCCGCCAAAAGTTGGTGATCTTCGCCACCTTTCGCGTTGCCTTGATATCTTCAAATACCGCGCGCACTTTCGGGTTGGTCGTATTCTCGTCAACGAGTTTCACGGTCGGCATGATTGAACTCCGGTTCGGGTAAAGGCGGCGTCACGAGCGGCCCAGGCCGCTTGCTGGCCGCCACAAAGTCCAACAGCATTCGCTCCAGTTGCTCGGCGTAGTCCAGGTTCTGTTGCCGTAGGTCATTTACGTCCCAGCGATCGTCGGGCTTGATGAAGAACATTGGTTGCCGCGGCGGGTCGTCTTCCAGCAATTTCGTGGGCAGGATGACCTTCACCTCGGGCGTTTGCAGCGCGAATTCGGCCGTGCCATTGAGCGAGTGGCCCATCACGACGTACGGTCGAATCGCACCGCCGCCGCGGCAATGCGGTAACAGACTGTGGCCGTGCCAATCCGCGGGCTTGGGAATTCCGCAATACTCGTAAATCGTGGCGACAATGTCTACGGTGTGCGTCAGGTGCGCGATGCGCCGCCCGGCCTGCTCACAGCCCGGCAATCGCACCATCAGCGGCAGATGAACCAACTCTTCATGCAGCCACGGCCGAAACTCGCCTACAATGCCGTGCTCGCCTAAGTGCTGCCCGCGTGCCGACGTGAAAATAAGAAGTTCATCGGCGTCTCGTTCGACGAAGTCGCCCAGCCAATCGTCGAACTGGCGCACGGCAGCGGCGTGGGTTCGCCGCAAGCGGTCGAACGCCAGCGCGTCGTTGGGATCGAGCCAGCCGGGTTGCGGATCAAGCCAAGGGGTGGGCTCGTCGTCGAATTCCCAGTCCTCGAAGGATGCTTCGAGTAGTGTGTGTGGCGGGTCCCAAGGCGGCAATAGGTCTTCGTAATGGACGCATTTCACGCCGGGGGGCAAAGCGATCGCGTAGGTGTGCTCAGACGCGGAGAACTCCAAGCGAGCGCGAAACGTAAACGGGGTTGGCCGGTCGGCGAAATGCTGATCGAAGACGATTGACTGAGAAGCCAGGCGGTCGAGATTGGGAGTGGGAAGCCATTCGTTGCCGTATGGCCCGATATCGGAAGGTCGCAGTCCATCCGCGACGATGACGATCGCTTTCATTGCCGCCCGCCGTGTGAAATCGCCTCGCAGGACAATCTACGGCGAACCGATAAGTTGACACCATCGTAACAGGAAGACCTGCCCCGTTGTCGTCGTTGGCAACGGACCACCGATAACGGACGACGCCAGTGCTTGGACCTATCTTCGTGCGGGAATTCCAGACGGTACCGCGCAAGGGGGCGCACTATCTGGCCCGCAGCGCCTCACTCGGCCTGCTCTGGGTCATCGGACTGACCGCGTGGCAGGCGGCGGTCGGCTGGCACCGCACGGCCTTGCTGGGCGAAACGGCCCGATTCGGTTTGCTGCTGTTTCAAATCTTCACGCACGTGTTGCTGACGCTGCTGTTGTTCTTTTCAGCCATTTCGGCCGCCAGCACGGTTGCCCAGGAAAAAGATCGCCGCACCTTCATCCTGCTGCTGATCACCGACATGCGCGATTACGAAATCGTGCTCGGGAAGTTGCTGGGCAGCCTGCTGCCAATCGGCCTATTGCTGTTGGGTTCGGTGCCGGTTCTAAGCTTGTTGCTGATTATGGGCGGAATCGATCCGGAACAGTTGCTGCAAGCCTTGTTGATCCTGGCGGCGACCGCCTTTGGCTCGGGGTCGCTCGGCGGTTTGATTGCCCTGTGGCGCGATAAGACCTTTCAATCGCTTGCACTTTCCGTGCTGTTTCTCGTGCTCTATTTGTGCCTCGTGCGCGCGTTGGCAATTATTCCGGGGCTGAGCGGCGAAACGCTTAAGACAGTTCAGACGTGGCTCGATCCGTTGTTCGCGTTGGAGTCCGTGCTGGAACCACCCGAGGAGGGTTGGCGCTTGCATCCGGCATACGGTTATTTCGGCTCGATGATGTTGATCAGCGTTGGGATCAACCTGCTCGGAATCGTGCGCCTGCGCAAATGGAACCCGCGCGGCGAACCGATCATACAGCGCGAGATTCCACAGGAAGACGAGGACAAGAACCGGGCGCGGGCCCATGCGGCGCCCGGCAAGGTTCGCGGCGTGTGGCAGAACCCAATTCTGTGGCGCGAGATTCGGACTTTCGCGTATGGCCGCCGCCCGTTGCTCATCAAGCTGGCCTACTTCGTGGTGTTGGGCCTGATCTGTTGGTATGCATTTGGCGAAGCGATCGCGCCGCGTGCCGGCGTTCGACAGTCGTTTGCGGCCGCCACGGGACTCGTGCCGGTGACGATCCTGAGCTTGTTGTTGGTAAGCGCTCAGGCCGTGACGTCGATTACGTCCGAGCGCGACGGTGGAGCTTTAGACTTGCTGCTCGTTACGGACCTGTCGCCGAGGGAGTTCATCTTCGGGAAACTGCTGGGAATCCTTTACAACGTCAAAGAGTTCGTAGTGCCGCCATTAGTCCTGGTCGGGGTGTATGCCTGGCTGGGATTGCTGGCGACGCCGCCGCGAGGCCAGCCGGAACTCCGAGGCACCATGAATGTCGAGGCGTTTCTGAGCCTGGCGGGGGCGCTGTTGGTTCTGTTGATCTTCGTCGGCGTGTTGGGTCTTCACGTCGCCCTGCGAAACATCAGCAGCCGCGTCGCGATCGTCAACACACTGGGCACCGTGTTTTTTCTCTCGGCCGGTACGCTGGTGAGCATTTGGCTGATTTTGATCAGCGGCAGGTACGAGTATCAATATGCGACCTTCGTTCTTTTCGTCGCCACCGGAATTGCCGGATTGTGGTGGGTGTTGAGTGGGAACCGGCCGTCTGGCGCGCTGACTCTCGCCGCTTGGCTGTGTCCACTCGCGATGTATTACTGCGTAACCAATATCATCGTTGCGAAACCCGGCGGCGAGGAATCGACCGATCCGCTTATGCCGTTCATGGTCATCGTGGCGGCATTAGGGTTCACCATTTCGGCGATGCTGGTGCCGCTCTTGAGCGAATTCGATGTGGCGCTCGGTCGCACGGCGGCGCGAGAAGAATAAGAAGAACCCAATCCGCAGATTACGCAGATTTCATAGCGCGGCTCAGCCGCAACAAACAAGGCGAGACGACGCCCCTCTCCCCCGCCCTGCAGCGACTTGCAGTTTCGACGACTATGACGGGCGGGGGAGAGGGGATGAGGGGGAATCGCTGTGGCCCGGTCCCACTCACCCCTCTCCCCCGCAACAGAGATTCTGACAATCGTCGAGCCATTGCAGGCGGGGGAGAGGGGAGGAGAATCTTCGCAGCGTGCAAAGAAATCGATGGGTTGCTATACAGATTTGAATCTGCGTAATCTGCGGATTGTTTATGAATGAAATCAAACTTGGAG
>JBGQCZ010000382.1:0-5825 GCA_041495645.1 Gemmataceae bacterium
CGAAACCGATCGCGCCACGCTGCTGAGAACCTACCCGGTGCCCGCCTCTCCGACGCGGCATGCCCGGCTCGCGCGCTTCTATCAAAGTTGGCGCTCGGCGCTCGACCGGCTCGATCCGGGAAAGCTCCGATTGATATCGCGGCTCGATTATCAGTTTTTGCAAATGGCGATCGACGGCGAATTGCGCCAGTTGGATCGGCAGATGACGGAAGAAGCGGCGGTCGCGCAGTTGCTGCCGTTCGCCCCGGCCATTGTCGAACTCGAAGAGGCGCGTCGGCGAATGGAGCGAGTTGATCCGATGCGTGCCGCCGGCCGAGTCGCCGCCATGAAGAAGCAGATTGAGCAAGTCCGCCAATTGTTCGACGATAAGACCAAACCGCCCGCATTATCTCAGGCGCGAATCACAATGGCAGCCGATCTGACCGGCAGCCTCCGCTCCGCGTTCAAAAACTGGTTCAGCTTCTATGACGCCTACGATCCGCTGTTTTCCTGGTGGCTGGCGCTGCCGTACAAGGAAGCGGACGAAGCGTTGCAAGTCTATTCCGGATTCTTGCGCGACAAAGCCAAAGCGGTGAAGCCGGACGACAAGCCCCAACCTGTAATTGCTAGTTCCACTCCAATTGCCATTCCGGCTGGAACCGACGCGCCGGATCTGGCAGCTTTGATGGCCGAACCGCGAAGTGAATTGTCCGCCGTGCTGCGCCGGTTTACTGCCGATCGCTTCGGACAAGGACGAATGTCTGCCATGGGCGTGCAACCCGCCGGGCGGCGCTCGCCGGAGCGCACCGCCCGCTTCAAGAAGATGTACACAGATTGGCTGAATGCCCTGTTGAAGCTCGATTTCGACAAGCTCAGCCCGGATGGCCGCACCGATTATCTCCTGCTCCGCACCCATCTCATGCGCGAGACAGCCAAACTCGATTTCCCGGCCAGGGCAGGGGGGGGCGGCGGCAGGCCGCGCGACGCCAGCGCTGCTCCCGGAGGCGCTATCCCCGGCCGGCCCATTGGGCGCGATGCCCTGAAGGTCGAGCTTGCGGGCGAGCTGCTTCCCTATTCGCTCGACGAGTGCATCGAGATTGCCGAGCGCGAAGCGGTTTGGTGCCTAACGGAGCTGAAAAAAGCGTCTCGCGAGATGGGTTTTGGCGACGATTGGAAGCATGCCGTCGAGAAAGTGAAAAACTTGCACGTGGAGCCGGGCCGCCAGCCCGATCTCATTCGCGATCTGGCCCACGAAGCGATTGATTATGTGACCAAATTCGATCTGATCACGATTCCGCCGTTGGCTCAGGAATCGTGGCGCATGGAGATGATGTCGCCGCAGCGGCAGCTCGTGAGCCCGTTCTTCACCGGCGGCGAGGTGATCAGCGTCGCGTTCCCTACCAGCACCATGGCGCACGAAGCCAAGCTGCAAAGCCTGCGCGGCAACAATATTCATTTCTCGCGAGCCACGGTCCATCACGAATTGGTGCCCGGTCATCACTTGCAACAATACATGGCGGCACGCACGAATTTGCAGCGCTCGGGATACACGACTTCGTTTTGGACCGAAGGCTGGGCGGTCTATTGGGAAATGGTCTTGTGGGACCGCGGATTTCAGCGTTCGCCCGAGGATCGCATCGGCATGCTGTTCTGGCGGCTTCATCGCTGCGCCCGCATCGTCTTCTCGTTCAATTTCCACGCCGAGAAATGGTCCACCAAAGAATGCGTGGACTACCTGGTGCGCACGGTCGGGCACGAGCAGGAGAACGCGGCCGCCGAGGTGCGGCGGTCATTCGGCGGCGGATATGGGCCGCTGTATCAGGCCGGTTATTTGCTCGGCGCGCTGCAGGTGCGGGGGATGCGTCGCGAACTGGTCGAGAGCGGGCAGATGACCGAAAAGGCCTTTCACGACGCCATCCTGCGCGAGAATCGCATTCCCTTCGAACTGATCCGCGCCCGCTTGATGGCTCTGCCGTTGAAGCCCGACCACGTCGCCGATTGGAAGTTTTACGGTGCGATGTCCAGCGCCAAGGCCGAATGAGCGACCGCTGGCAACATCAACGTTGCGGCGTAAGATGTCCCCGTCCGGTGAAAATCCCGTCGCGGGTACTTCGTACGTATGGCCGCTGAAACACCCGAACCGCTGCGCGTGCTGGTCGTGGACGACGATGCCTCGCTGGCCGAGGTCATCGCCGAGGGCCTGGAGCGCGTCGGCTACGATTGCACCGTGGCCACGAACGGCGCGCTCGGCGCCAAGAAGATCGAAGCCGAATCGTTCGATGTCATTCTCACCGATCTGAAAATGGCCGGCGTCGACGGCTTGGAAATTGTTCGCAAGGCCCAGGCCCGACAGCCGGAGGCGAAAGTCATCGTCGTCACCGGCTATGGCGATGTCAATTCCGCGGTTCAGGCGATCAAGGAAGGGGCCGACCATTATCTGCTCAAGCCCGTCGAGCTCGATCAGCTGCGCACGATCGTGGCCAAATCGGTCGAAGGCTTGCTACGTGAGCGCGAATTACGGCGGCAGCTCGACGAGCGCTTCGGTTTCGAAGGGATCATCGGCAACAGCCCGAAAATGCAGCAGGCGATTACGCGGCTCAAAGCGTTCGCTCCCACCAACGCCACGGTTCTGATTCTGGGCGAGAGCGGCACGGGCAAGGAACTCGTCGCTCGGGCCTTGCACAACAACAGCCCGCGCAAGCACAAGCCGTTCGTGGCCATGAACTGCACGGCGTTCAACGAAAACCTGCTGGACGACGAACTCTTTGGCCACGAAGCCCACGCGTTCACGGGTGCCGACAAGCAGCGCAAGGGCCGCTTCGAACATGCCAACGGCGGCACGCTGTTTCTTGACGAAGTCGGCGACATGCCGCTGAACCTTCAGGCAAAACTCTTGCGCGTGCTGGAGAACGGCGAGGTGGTTCGCATCGGCGCCAACGAATCGGTACGAGTGGACGTGCGGCTGGTGTCGGCCACGCACCGCGATCTCGAATCGCTGGTGGCCGATGGCAAGTTCCGCCAGGATTTGTACTTTCGCTTGCGGGTCGGCACGATCCGGCTGCCGCCGTTGCGCGAACGCGGCGGCGATGACTTGCGCCTCCTCGCCAACCATTTCTTGAAACACTTCGTTAAGAAATACGGCAAGAAAATCGAGCGCATCGGCGACGATTTGTTCAAGGCGTTTCGCGAGTATTCCTGGCCCGGCAACGTCCGCGAACTGCGCAACATGATCGAGAGCATGGTCGTGCAAGACAAGGACGGCGTTTTGACCCTCGACGACGTGGAGGAAGGAGAACCGCTGCGCAAGTCGGCGGGCGTCGGCGGGACGGCGGCGAGCAGCGGACCGGACAGCCTTGTCGGCCGGCCTCTGAACGAAATCGACCTTTACTACATGCAGAAAACGTTGGAATTGACCGGCAACAACCGCGAAAAGGCGGCCGAACTTCTCGGCATCGGCGAGCGCACACTGTATCGCATGATCCAGGAATCGAAACAGCAGGCCGTCATCCGGCAGGCAATCGCGGAAGCAAACGGCGACGTGGCCGCGGCTGCCGGCAAGCTCAACATGAGCGCCGCCGCGCTCGAACGCAAGCTCAAGAAGCTCGGAATGCAATCGGAAACGGAAGACTAATCTAATCATGGCGCGGATTCGCCAATTGCCGCCGAACGTCGTGACCAAGATCGCCGCCGGAGAGGTGATCGAGCGGCCCGCGTCCGTCGTCAAGGAACTGCTGGAAAACTCGATCGACGCCGGCAGCACGCGCATCGACATCGAACTCGACCAGGGCGGCGCCGAGCGCATCGTGGTCGTGGACGACGGCGGGGGAATCGACGCCGAAGACCTGGAGCTTGCTTTCGCCAGTCACGCCACGAGCAAACTCGACAACGCCGACGACCTGTTCCGAATCGGCACGTTGGGATTTCGCGGCGAAGCGCTGGCGTCGATCGGCGGCGTGGCCCAAGTCACGTTGCAATCGCGTCTGAGGGACCGTGAAGTCGGGTCGGAAATTCGTTGCGACGGCGGCGACCTTTCGCCGATCCGCCCGTGGAGCGGCTCGCCGGGTACGCGCATCGAGGTCCGGCACCTGTTCTACAACACGCCGGTCCGCAAGAAATTCCTCAAGACAATTGCCACGGAACACGGCCACGTGAGCGAAGCACTCACACGGTTGGCATTGGCGTATCCAAGCCTGCACCTCACGCTACGGCACAACGGAAAAATTGTTTACGAACTACCCGCCACGGCCACTCTTCCAGACCGTATCGCGTTATTCTTCGGCGCGGAACTGCGCAACGCCTTGTACTCAATTGAAGAGCAACGCGGACCAGCGCGACTTTACGGTTTCGTAGCCGACCCGGTCGAAAGCCGCGGCAACGCCAAGTCGCAATATCTGTTCCTGAATGGCCGCTGGATTCGCGACCGTTCGCTCGGCCACGCGATTCAGGAAGCCTATCGCGGCCTCTTGATGGTGGGACGCTATGCCGTCGCCTTCCTGTTCATTGAGTTGCCGCCCGATCAAGTGGATGTGAATGTGCATCCGACCAAGGCTGAAGTGCGCTTTCGCGATCCGTCGGCGATGTTCAGTCTGGTCCATTCAGCGGTGCGGGCGCGGCTCAATCGCGCGAATCTCGTGCCGCAATTGCAACTTCCCCTGCAACCGGCATTGATGCCGCCCACACCGGTTTTTTCGGCGCTGCCGCCGGTCGCTTTCCAGCCGTCTCCGTCAGTGCAGCCGAACGCGGCTCCTGGAATTAACGGGCATATGAGCGAGGTTCAGAGCAAGGAATCGCTGGCGTTTCCTGAATCGCCGAAAGTGCCTTTCGACGCCGGAGCGTTCGAGCGAGCGCGAAACGTAAACAGTGGTTTGGTTTCGGATTTCGGCAGAGCGCTTCAGATACACGACTCGTATCTGGTGCTCGAAACCTCCGAGGGCATGCTGGTCATCGATCAGCATGCGTTGCACGAGCGCATCCTATTTGAACAGTTCAAACGTCGTTTGCAAGAGGGCGCGATGGAGCGCCAGCGGCTCTTGATTCCGGAGCCGGTCGATTTGCCGGCCGAGCAGGCGGCGCGGGTGCTGGAGTCGAAGGCGGAACTGGCCGAATTGGGCTTGGAGGTCGACGGATTTGGCGGCGGCACCGTGCTCGTGCAAAGTTATCCCACTCTGCTCGAAAAACTAACGCCGCCGGCGATTCTGCGCATCGCGGTGGATTTCCTGATCGCCAAGGACCGCGTGCCACCGCGCGAGATACTCCTCAACGGACTGATGAGCATGATGGCCTGCAAGGCGGCGGTGAAGGCCGGCGATCGCTTGACGCCGGAACAAATCGCCGCGCTGCTCGAACAGCGGCACCTGGCCCAGGACCAGCATCATTGCCCGCACGGCCGGCCGACTTCGCTGATTTTCAGCCGGCACGAGTTGGACAAGCAATTTGGGCGGATCTAGCGGAGTTGGTAAAACAGCTTCATGGCTGACTTGCAGATCACGAACTGGCTGAACGCGGCGAAGGAAGCGGCCCGGCGTGGTGCGGAGTGCTTGGAGCAATGGCGTGGGAAGTTCCGCGTTCGCGAGAAGGGCCGTGCCGATCTCGTCTCGGAAGCCGATCACGCCTCACAGCAAGCGATTCACGATTACCTGGCCCGCCGCTTTCCCGATCACGCCTTTGTCGGCGAGGAGGGCGATGGACACAAGGCTCGCCCCGCCGCGGGCGCTCCCCCGACCTGGATCGTCGATCCGCTCGACGGCACCACCAACTACGTTCACGATTGTCCGATGTATTGCGTGTCGATTGGGTTGCAGGTCGGCGGGGAACTGGTGGTTGGCGTGATTTACGATCCGCGAGCG
>JBGQCZ010000383.1:0-5822 GCA_041495645.1 Gemmataceae bacterium
CGAATTTCAGCCGGAAATCCTTTTCGGAAACTCGACTCACGGCTTCGGACAACCGCCGCAACGGCGCCAGCCCCAAACCGATCAGCAACGAACCGCCGACGCAGACCGCCGCAAACGTCGCCAGTCCGATCAACGACATCCGATTCCGCAATTGATCCAGCACCGCCTGGGATTCATCGTCGGATTTGCGAATCTGTTCCTCCAGTCCGGCCTCAAGATTCGCGATTTCGCGATCGCGATCAGCCACGACATAGGCGCACTGGATGAAGAACGCCGGCGCCTCAGAAACTGCCGGGGGAGGTGGCGGCGGAGATGACCCGCGAGGCGGGCCTTGCCATGGTGAGAACGGCGTCTTGCGGCGCGGAAATCCGAATCGGGCAATCGGCGCCTTCATCATAACCCGACGCATCTTGATTCCGATGAACTCGATATCGTCGTACTCCCAGCTCAACATTTGCATTTGATCGAAGTGGTCGCGGTCGAAGGGAAGCGATCGTTCGCCGAGCGACTTTGACCGCCATTCACCCCGACCACCACGCCGGCTATCGATTTGAAATAAATCCGATCCGTGGTCGTCGCCACGATGCAACAAATCCTCGTTCAATTGAATCTGGTTGGCCAGGATATTCGAGAGCTTCCTGCGATAGCTCTGATCGTCGTACTCGGCCAACCAAAGCGGAGTCGTCAGATGCCCTTGTGGCATAACTGCCGCATTCAGAATGCCCAGGGAGGTAAAGCGAAGCGGATACGCCCGATCGGTGTCATATTGCGAACGGGCCAGGTTGAGAAGCAGGGTCGCATGCGACAGCAAGTCCTGGTCGGTCTTCGCCAACTCATCCTTCCGACGCTCGTCGTATTGGGTTCGCAGCAATTGCCGCGTGGTTTCCTGCTTGTCGCTCAAGACGTGAGCGGTGATCTTGTAGACCAGTAGCGAGACGGCCCCCAGCGCCGCGGCCAACAGCAGCAGGAAATAAACGATCAACGATAGGCGAATCGATCTCATTCCGATTCTCCCGCTTGTTCGGGAGCCGGCCCGTCGCCGCGCATCATGTATCCTTCACCCCAGCGAGTCATGATGAGCGGTTGGTCGAATCCTTTGTCAACCTTATTCCGCAAGTAGCGAATGTATACGTCCACGACGTTGGAAGTGCTTTCGTCGTTTTCGTCGTACAGGTGATCCCAGATCATCGTCCGCGTCACGACCTTGCCCCGGTTGAACGCCAGGAACTCGAGCAGGCCGTATTCGCGGGGAGTCAGATGGATCTCGTTGCCCGCCCGCCGCACCGTGTGGGCCGCCGTGTCGATCTCAAGATCGTGGACTTTCAGCACGGATGATTTGACTTGATGCCCGCGTCGAACCAATGCCCGCAGCCGGGCCAACAACTCTTCCAATTCGAACGGCTTGGTCAAGTAATCGTCGGCGCCCAGATCGAGGCCTTTTATCTTGTCGTCGAGAGTGCCCCGCGCCGTCAAAACCAGGATATGGGTCGAAAGGCCCTTGCCGCGCCAGTGCTTGATCAACGACAACCCGTCCTCTTTCGGCAACATCAAGTCGAGAATGATGGCGTCGTAATCCGTCGCTTCCGCTTTGAAGCGGCCCTCTTCGCCGTCGTAGGCAACATCGACGGCGTAGCCGTCCTCTTCGAGCCCCTGACGCAGGGATCGGGACAATGTGCGGTTGTCTTCCACGAGCAGAACACGCACGACAGACCTCGGCAGGACCAACGCGGCGGGAAAGTGGTATCCAAGCCATTTATGAGAAGGGTTCCGTCCCGTTGTTAATGTTAAACCGCCCACATGATAAGGCGATGAGAAAAATGAGAGCCGGTCCAGGCCTCGGAATCCAACTAAATCCAACTTTTTGCCCTGTGCGCGAATCTCGCTTCCTGGACGCATCTCCTTGTGCCAACCTGACTTCCCGCCCGCCCCCGATGCCCTCAAAAACTTTGTTGAAAAAGTGGTTGAGTGGTGCGCCAAGTAGAGCGCGGAGTGGTGCGCCAGGTAGAGCGCGGAGTGGTGTGTCAAGTAGTGAATCGAGGGGTGGTGTCGGTTTGGAATCCCGTTCGCAGCGGCAGCCGCCCCACCGCCGACCAAGCCGATCCACAAAACCAGAATTGAAGTAATCACGATGTGTTCCTCAAGAAATGCGCACACTCAAGGCGATCGGCCGATCTGCCCATATAGTGTACGTTAGTTTACACGCCAAAGCAACGCCGGAACTCTCCACGCAAGAAGTCGACACCGCTTGGTCATCGCATTGTTTCGTCCGGCACGCCCACGGTGCAAATCGCTCAGCGAACCTTGCACTTTGGAGCCAGCTTGGACAAACTATCTCCACGCACCGCAGGCTAAAGCCTGCGCCTACAGCCTGCGGCTAGCGCCAGCAATAAGGCCAACCGCAGGTTGTAGCCGCAGGTTGTAGCCGCAGGCTTTAGCCTGCGCAGGTGCCCCACGCCCACTGGAACCACCACCATGCCCGCCACGACCGCCCGCACCACCGAACCCGTCGCCCGCACTTCCGCCGATCTTACGCCCGAGCGGCTCGCGGATTTGCGGCGGCTGTTTCCCGATGTCTTCGTCGAGGGGAAGGTCGATTTCGACAAGCTGCGGTCGGTGTTGGGCGATGCGTTGGCGGGCGGGCCGGAGCGGTTTACGTTTTCGTGGGCCGGGCGTTCCGACGCCGTCGCCACGTTGCAGACGCCCAGCCGGGGACATCGGCAAAGAGCGCATTCGGCGCGTGATTGCCAAGCTGAATAACGAGACCGGCAACCGGGCGTACGGAACCCGAAGATTTGGGCTTCAAGGTGTTCAAGCTGGCGGAGTCGCATTTCGAGACGTGGGCGGGCGAGCCGGCGAAATATCACGAAGCGATGAGCCTGTTCCGCGATCCGCTCAAAGCCGGCTGGACGCCCGAGGGCGTGCTGTGGGAAGTGGCCGTCAAGGAAGGCTACGGGCTGAATTGCCGCATCGAGCCCTCGCGCAGGCTAAAGCCTGCGGCTACATCTACTACATCTACATCTGAGCTAGCCAATACTGTGTACCGCGTGACCGACCCGGAGAAAGACCCGCCGCAATCCTTCCGCGCCTGCCTCGACGACGCGATTCAAGCGGACATCGCGAAGGCTCTGGAGTTGGGAACGACGGATTTGTTCGTGGTGAGGGATAGGGCACTGGATGATACGTTGGCGGCGAACCTGGCGTTGCAATGCCGGTTGAAGACGATTTGAATGCCAACGAGCAGGCCGCCAACCGCATAGATTGGCCAACCGCATAGATTGGCCAACCGCATAGATTGGCCAACCGCAGGTTGTAGCCGCAGGCTTTAGCCTGCGCGGGGCGTGGCCCACCGGTTGTTCATTGTGCATTCCGGCGGTTCGCGGCCCTCGCGCAGGCTAAAGCCTGCGGCTACAACCTGCGGTTGGCCGTATGATTTTCCGTGCGAGGGCTTCGCCATGAGGGATGTTCGCGAGAAGAAACACCGGCTGCCGCGGGCGGCTTATCAAGGGCGTGTCATTGTGTCGATTACGGCGAGAATCGAGGCTCGGCGCACTCCGTTTGTCGAGGAGGCGATTGTTCTCGACTTCATCGGCAAGCTGTCTGACGCGGCTACCAAGAACCATTGTCGAGTCCCGATCTATTGCTTCATGCCCGACCATGCACACCTGTTGTTCCAGGGCACCGATGACTCGGCGGACGTGTCGCTGGCGATGGTCGCTTTCAAACAAAAGACCGGATATTGGTTCGGCCAACATCGATCCGAATTCTGCTGGCAAAAGGACTTTCACGATCACGTGATTCGAGGGGGCGAAGACTTGGGCGCGCATATCCGCTACATCGCGGGTAATCCCGTGCGTTGGGATTTGGTGAAGGATTGGCGCGAATATCGATACACCGGGGCGATTGGCTTTGATTTGAACGAGATCATGGCCGACACGACGACGTTGTGATTTCAGGCCGCAGGGACGCCAACCGCATAGATTGGCCAACCGCATAGATTGGCCAACCGCATAGATTGGCCAACCGCATAGATTGGCCAACCGCATAGATTGGCCAACCGCATAGATTGGCCAACCGCAGGTTGTAGCCGCAGGCTTTAGCCTGCGCGGGGGGCCGCGACCCGCCCGAATACATGATGAACAACCGACGGCGACGCCCAACGCAGGCTAAAGCCTGCGGCTACGGCCTTCGGCTGAAGAGGGACATTATGCGTTTTCAATTCGACGCCAATCTGACGCGGCAAACCGATTCCTTGCGCGTGAAGGTCGGCATGTACGAAGGCGATATTGAGACCGTCGCGTTCGTGCTCGATGACGAACGGCTCCTATCGAACCTTCAGAAGGTGCAAGCGGCCAACAATATTGCGCCCGATCTGGGACGGAGAAATCGAGACTTCGTCCGATAAGCTGCTCGACGCCACCAAGTCGATCTACGACAAGGTTGTATTCAGTTCGGAGCCGGAACGGAAATTCGCCGCCAAGCTGGAAAGCCGGCATGACGTGAAGTTCTACCTCAAGCTGCCGGCGCGCTTCAAAGTCCCGACAACTTCCTCCATCACCAGCGCCCAGTCCGGGTTGTAATTGCCGACCGGCGACCAGTTTGGCGAAGTCGGCGACAAGTTGTATCTGGTGCGCGAAACCAAGAGTTCACTCGACCCGGCCGCCCGGCGTCCGGAAGAGAATCACAAGATCCATTGCGGCGGCCGGCATTTCAACGGCGCGCTGGGGGTTGATTTCAAAGTCGTGACGAATGCGGACAGCTTGCCGTAAGAGTTATCCGCAGATTTTGCAGATTAAATTCAAATGCATTTCTGAATCTGTGAAATCTGCGGATAAGAAAAGGGAACGGGATTTCCGTTGACGCATGCCCGGCGCTGGGGCACAATGGCCCTATTCGGATTCACTTTTCGCACTGCCTCATCGCGCCCGGCCGTCTCGTGATGGAGAATCGTATGAAGTCTCGCACACCCGCGTTGTGGATCGCCTGCTTTGCCTTGCTGTCCTTTCCACTACTCGCGTTCGGAGACGATAAGACGGGGCTGGCGGGCAAGGCCCAGGAAATCTTGAAGGCCAATTGCTATCGCTGCCACGGCCAGGAAGGGACGGTCGAGGGCGGGATGAACTACATCCTCGACTTCCCAACGCTGGTCAGCCGCAAGAAAGTCGAGCCGAAAGATCCTGCAAAGTCCAAACTCTACAAACGGCTCACGAGCGAAGACAATCCGATGCCGCCGGAAGACGAAAAGATCCGGCCGAGCAAGGACGAGATCGCCACGATCAAGAAATGGATCGAGGCCGGAGCGCCGGGGACCGAATCCGCCCCGTCCAAGCGCACATTGATCACCGATGCCGACATCATCAAGCACATTGCCGACGACTTGGAGAAGACCGACGAGGCCGATCGGCGCTTCGTCCGCTATTTCACGCTCTGCCATTTGTCCAACGTCGGTTTGACCGAAGACGAAATGCAAACCTACCGCAACGGACTGGCGAAACTGGTCAACAGCCTGTCCTGGGGCCGCAACATCGTGGCGCCGCGCCCGATCGACGCGGCCAAAACGATCCTGCGAATCGATTTGCGCGATTACAAATGGAACTCGGCGCTGTGGACCTACATCGCCGGCGTCTATCCCTACGGGAAGTACCTGCCGGATGCCACCGCCATGGGCGTGTATGCAGCGATGGAGTGGGACTTGCCCTACGTGCGCGCCGACACGTTTATCTTCAACTTTTCGCGGGCGCCGTTTTATTACGTGATGCTGCAATTGCCCTACACCGACGTCGAATTGGAAAAGCAGCTCAAGGTCGATATCGACACCAACATCG
>JBGQCZ010000384.1:0-5801 GCA_041495645.1 Gemmataceae bacterium
AGGCGGCTCTTCGGCGCGTCGGATGGCAGTGGCGGCAAGATCGACGGCGTGCCGTGCGATACCTTTTCGCCGGGTTTGTCGTAAGCACCGCGGATCATGATGAACGTGTCGCGCGGCGTCTTGCGTTCGCGCATCACCATCGTGCGCTGGGCCGAACGCTCGGATGCATCGAGCGCTTTCTTGGCGGTTGCAACTTTGGCATCGGCGTCCTTCAAGCTCTTGTGCCCATCCAGATAGAACTTCGCCAGTTCTTTCTTTTCGGCGTCCGAACGATTCTTGGCGGGTTTGGCGAGAGTCGCCTTGGTTGAAGCCGGCAGGAAAGAGTTGAATGACGATGCGAACGTGGCTTCCCATCTCACTTGGGCCTCAAGTAACTTTTTCTCAAGCTCATCGCGATCCTTCTTGGCCGCGTCGTGCGCCGTACGTGCCTTGCTGATGTTCGCTTCCTGCTCAGGAGTTGGGAACACGTACACCGGATTACCAAACCTTCCGTCCTCAACCGAACCGCTTTCCTCGATCGAATTGAAGTACGCCGCAAGCTGGTAGTATTCCTTGGTCTTGAACGGATCGTACTTGTGATCGTGACAGCGGCAGCAGTAGAGCGTGAGGCCGAGCCAAACGGCGCCGGTGGTTTCGACGCGATCCTGAACGTATTCGACGCGCGATTCCTCGGCGATGCGCCCGCCCTCGCCGTTGAGCATGTGATTGCGATGGAAACCGGTGGCGATCAACTGCTCGCGCGTCGGGTTCAGCAACAAGTCGCCCGCAATCTGCTCGATGGTGAACTGGTCGAAGCGCATGTTGTCGTTGAGGGCTTTGATGACCCAATCGCGCCAGTACCACATGGGCCGCGTCGGATCGCCCTGGTAGCCGTTGGTGTCGGCGTAGCGGGCCGCGTCAAGCCATTCCCACACCATGCGCTCGCCATATCGCTGCGAACCCATCAAGCGATCAACCGCATTCTCGTAAGCATTCGGCGACTTGTCCGCAAGGAAAGCGTCGAGTTCCTCGAGAGTCGGCGGCAGCCCGACGAGATCGAGCGACACGCGGCGCAGGAGCTTGGCTTTGTCTGCTTCGGGCGATTGCGATAAGCCTTCCTTCGCCAACTTCGCAGCAATGAACTCATCGATGGAATTACGAATTGTTTTGCGAGCCACGGGGCTTGTCCCCGTGGGAACGGCCGGACGCGTCAATTTCGCAAACGCCCAATGCCCGCTGTACTCCGCGCCTTCATCGATCCAATGTGCCAGCAGTTTCTTCTGCACATCGCTCAAGGTGCGCTTCGATTTTGGTTGCGGCATCAGTACTGCGGGATCGGTCGAATGGATGCGCGAGATCAGTTCGCTATGCTTGCTGTCGCCGGGTTTGATGACTGCCGGACCGCCGCTCTTGCCCGTCGCACCGTCAAAGGTATCGAGCCGCAGCTTTGCTTTCCGCGCCTTCTCATCCGGCCCGTGGCACTGGAAACAATTGTCCGAAAGTATCGGCTGAATATCGCGGCCGTAATCGAGCTTGGGCGGATCGGCGGCGCACGTAGATGCGGCTACGAACAGAATCGCCACCAAGGCCACAAGTCGGGAATCGCAACAAGTTCGTAACATTCGCATCACACTTGGGGCGGCGGGGTTTGTAATGGGGTACGCTGCGGAGTGAGTTTCCACTGGAGATTTTATCATGTCCACACGAAGTCGGCACATGTTCGGAACGATGTTGGCCGGATTCTTGGCCCTGAGTTTTGCGGCCGTTGCAACTGCCGATCCGCCGAAAGACCGGCCGCAAACCGTCAAAGTCGCCGCGATTCAATGCTCTTCGGACCTCGGCGACATCGCCGGCAACCGCAAGAAGCTGACGGCCCTGATCAAGGAAGCGGCCGGCGAGGGCGCCAAGATCGTCGTCCTGCCCGAAACGTCGATCACGGGCTATCTCTCGCAAGACCTGCGCACAAATTGGCACTTGAAGGGCTGGCCGATTGAGCAAGCGTATCAAAGCAAGGACCCGCTGCCGCACGCGGAGACCGTGCCCGGCAAGTCTACCGATTATTTCTGCGATCTGGCCAAACAACTCAAAATCTATTTGACCATTCCGCTGCTGGAGATCGACAAGGGCGAAGAGAAAAAAAACCCGCCGCGGTTGTTCAACACCGTCTGCCTGGCGTCGCCGGAGGGCAACCTGGTCGCCCATTATCGCAAGCTCACGCCCTGGCCGGTCCCCGAAAAATCGTGGGCCACTCCCGGCGACCGCGGAGTGCAGTTCTACGATTCCGAATACGGCCGCATGGGCCTCGCCATCTGCTTCGACATTCACACCATTCTCGAAAAGTACCAACCGCACAAAATCTGGGCCCTGCTCTACCCGATCGCCTGGGTCGACACCAGCCACCCCGCCGACTGGTTCTGGCACCGCCTGCCCGAACGCGTCAAGCCGTTCAAGCACTACCTGATCGGCGCCAACTGGAGCGTCGACCAGCGGCAAAACTGGTTCGGCTACGGCTTCTCCACCATCATTGGCCCCGACGGCAAAGTCATCGCCACCGCAAAGAGCCTGTATGGCAGCGAGATTCTGTACGCCACGATCAAGACCGCGTGGGCGGACCAAGACGCAAGAGAACGGATTTTGGTCCTCTGCCCGAATTCAAGCTCATAGAATGCGCGAAGTCCGACTCGCACAATAGCACTGACTTGCGCGTTGCCCAATGGCGAAGAAAAAGCGTTCAAGACGAAGCTCAGCGCGGCCGTACCAGGTTTTTGTCAGCCATGCGACGGCCGACAAATGGGTGGCCAAGGTTTTGTGCGAGCGAATTGAATCGACGGGGGTGAGCAGTTTTCGCGACGATCGCGACATTCTTGGCGGCGACGACATTCCAGAGGAAATCCGGCGGCAGATCAAGCAATCGAAAGAAATGCTCGTCTTACTCACGCCGCAATCCGTTGATCGCCAATGGGTAACTTTGGAAGTGGGAGCCGCGTGGGGTCGAAGCAAAAACTCTCGGATCGTCGTCGTGATGTATCATGTTTCGGTGGACCGCATTCCTGATATCATGAAGAATAAGAAGGCGATTCCACTGAACGATTTTGACCAATACGTGAATGAACCTGCCGAAAGAGTCCGGAAATACCATGGATGAGAATCGAATACCCTGTGACGTTTTCATTTCGTGTGCCGCCGCGGATACAGATCGAGCGGCTGAGGTAGCACGGGCATTTGTGGGAAGCGGCTTGAATGCGGTGACAATGAACGATTTGTCAGTTGGCCAGAACTTGAGTGATTTGCTGTGGGACGCTCTGGCCGAATGCCGCGCGATGATCGTCATTTTCTCGTCGGCGACGCCTAACCCGACAATGACATTTGAAATTGGGGCTGCCAAGGCTTGGAACAAGCCCATTTTTGCTCTAGTTACGAATCCGGCAATCGCTCCATTGCCCGCGGGTTTCTCCGATCTACGACTCTATCCGATCGAGCGAGTCGATGACGTCGTTCGCGCCGTGAAGGAAACCGCCCTAGAGTTGACGGAGCAAGACCGTACGGCTCTAGCTGATGCGTACTCGGATATTGGCGTTTCTGTGGATCGCCTCGCGACCGAGACAGGCCAACTCGGCAGATTGGTGAAACGATTCAATTCAAAATCCCGTAAGACCGTTTCGGGCGACCAATTGTTGTCGGAACTGTTACGGATGCGCAAGCAAGGATTGTTAGCAAAGGGCCGCAACGGCCAGGGATCGAGACTGCGTAAGACCCCGGCATAGGGCGTGCGGCACGAGTTCCCTCGCGAATCCCGCCGCCTTCGAGCGTTCCATGTCCCGCGTAACCGAGCAATACGAACTCGCCCAGCAATACCTCGCCGGCGGGGTGAGCGCATCGACGCGCGTCAACCGCGCGCTGGGCCACCCGCTGCTCTTCGATCGCTCCGAGGGTTGCCGCCTCTGGGACCTCGACGGCACGGAATACATCGATCTTTGTTGCAGCCACGGCGCGACGTTGCTTGGGCACGGCGACGCGCGAGTGAGAAAGGCCGTCGAGTCGGTTCTGAATCGCGGGGCGGCCTGTTCGTATGAGAACGAATTGCACACCGAGTTCGCGAAACTGCTGTGCGAAACCGTGCCGTGCCTGGAGCGGGTGCGTTTTACCGGTTCCGGCAGCGAAGCGACCATGCATTGCATTCGCCTGGCCCGTGCTTTCACCGGCCGCACCAAGCTGCTTAAGTTCGAAGGCAATTTTCACGGTTACCACGATCAGGTGATGTACGCCATCGGTACGCCCGCCGATCGCCTCGGCCCAGAAACCACGCCGAATCCGCATCCCGGCTCGACCGGCCTGCCCGCGGGACTCGATCAAAACCTCGTGATCGTGCCCTACAATCGCACCGATTTGTTCGAGGAGGTGTTTCGTAAACACGCCCGCGAACTCGCGGCCGTGATGATGGAACCGGTCTATTACAACGCCGGTTGCATCATTCCGGAGCGCGAGTTCATCGACACGGTGCGCAAGCGAACGCGCGAAGCCGGCGTGCTATTGATGTTCGACGAGGTGCTGAGCGCGTTTCGCATGGGGCCGGGCGGAGCGCAGGAGTATCTCGGCGTCAACCCAGATTTGTGCACTCTGGGCAAAGCGGTTGGCGGCGGGTATCCGCTGAGCGTGTTCGGCGGCCGGCGCGACATCATGGATAAACTGATGCCCGTCGGCGACTGCCAGCACTCCGGCACCTACAACGGCCACGTGGTCTGCGTTGCTGCGGGCCTGGCGGCGGTCACCGCATATCGCGAACCCGGCTTCTACAAGCACATCCACGCAATCGCCAAGCAGTTGTGCGACGGCCTGAACGCGATCTTCGCCCGGCACGGCATCAATGGCCGCGTTCACGGACTCGGCGCTCGCTTCGGAATCTACTTCGGCCTCGACGCCCCGCCGCGAGACTATCGCGATGCCGTGAAACACCAACGCGAACAAATGCTGCGCTTCATCGCGTCGGCGATTCGCAACGGCGTGTATTTCCACGACTATGGCGGAGCGGCCTGCCATCACGGTTTCTGTGCGGCGATGACGACGGCGGATGTGGATGAGGCGCTGCGACGATTGGACGAAGCCGTTGTTGAACTCAAAAACCATTAACCGCAGAGGGCGCAGAGAGCGCAGAGAAGATTCCTCTGCGCTCTCTGCGCCCTCTGCGGTGAAAGATCTTGGAGAACCAAAATGCGCATTGCCATCGGCCAGCTCTGGCAGGAAACGAACACCTTCAACCGGCTGCCGACGACGCGGGCGGATTTTGAGGCGTTCGGCGTCGTGCGCGGGGCGGAGCTCGTCGAGCAAATGGCCGAGATGAATGAACTCGGCGGGTTCATTCAATCACTACGAAAGTGGCCGGAAAAGCCTGAGATTGTCGGGCTAGTGCGCCTGCCGGCTTGGCCCGCCGGCACCGCGACTGCCGAGACGTATGCCTGGATACGCGATGAGATGATCGGATCGCTTCGCAAGGCCCTGCCCGTCGATGCCGTACTCTTGGCACTACATGGTTCGATGGCCGCCGAGGGAACGCCCGATGTCGAAGGCGATATTCTCGAATCCGTGCGAGCGATCGTCGGGCCGAAAATCCCGCTCGTGGCGACGCTCGATCTGCATGCCAACATTACCGAACGCATGGTTCGAGGCGCCGATGCCCTCGTGCTCTATCACACCGCTCCGCATATCGATGTGTTCGAAACCGGCGTGCGCGGTGCGGCCGTGTTGAGGCGGATTCTCGACGGTGCCCGGCCCGTGACCGCGTTTCAAAAGCTGCCGCTCGTCGTCCCCGCCGAACGAGCCAACAC
>JBGQCZ010000385.1:0-5793 GCA_041495645.1 Gemmataceae bacterium
CCCCAGCGGCGACTCATGGATGAGTCTGTCAGCGGTTTTCCCGCATGCCGGCCCCCACTTTTCCCGCGCCACGGCCCCCGTGCGCTCTTCGTCGCGGTACTAAGTCGAGATGTCAAAGAAGAGAGGGAAGGGCTGGGTTCACTTCTCACTTCGGAGGTTAGTTGTCCCTCCCCCCTCTCGATCGGGGCCTTCGCCGAAAATAAAGGAGGGGAGGGCAAGGGTTGGAGTCGTGCGTTTCTCCCCTGGCCCGTGAAATGCCCCTCCCCCCGCGCGGCCAATCCCACTGTACGCTACTGAACGTCCGTACACAAGCCCAAAAGGCCTCGGCGTTGAGTGATTTTGCCTCCCGCAACATGCCGTTGTTGCCCACGAAGACCGGAAAGAAAAAAAGATAAGTACTGGACACATGAACAGTACACAAACTCTACAAAAATAGCGATTTTGCCCCAAAAATAAATCTCGGAATTGTTTCTGTTCGAGGCTGCAAAATGAAGATGCCTAAGAGTGTACGCATGTGCGGAAGGCGTTGCGATGACAGCAGACATGCTTGCTGGCGGCGAAAGTGCCGCGTGTGGCGTCGTCAGCAATCGCTCTACATATCATTTTGCTGCCACGACCTTTGGCATTGCCAAAACGTCGCTGACGACCTGATGAAATGACTTCTGAGAAAACGGCTTGCAAATCGTGGCGGCCGCTCCAAGTATTCCGGCGAGCTCAAGGTAATTGCCTTTTACTGTTCCCGACCCGCCGCTCATCGCAATGATCTTGGCATTGTTCGATTGCCGTCGAAGCGCTCGCATGACACCGATTCCTTCCGTGTCCGGCATGAAGATATCCGTAATGATCAAGTCTGGTTTTGATTCTGTGGCAACGTGAAGACCTTTTTCACCGTTCTCCGCGTCGTCAACCGTGTGGCCCGCAGCCTCGAGCCAGGATCGAAGCATGCCGCGAATTGCCGACTCATCGTCGATGATCAGGATGCTGGCCATGGCTCGGTCTTCCCAAAGGGGTGAAAAGCGCACATGACATCATTTGAAACTTAGCTCAGATTCCGGGAAAAGTCAGAAGATAACGAGTTGAGCTGTGCGCGATCGTCATTGCGAATCTTGACTGTTTCAACTCGCAGGCTAATCCGGCGTTTCCGACAGGATTACTTCGAAATCGGTAGCGCATTGCTGAAAGCATTGCAATAGAGCCGGGTCGAATTCGCCCAGGCACTGGTTCATCATGATCTGAGCGGCGGCCGCGTGCGGCAGCGCCGGTTTATATGGCCGCCGCGAGCGCAAGGCATCGTACACATCGGCGATGCGGATGATGCGCGCCGAAAGCGGAATGGCTCCACTCGAAAGCCGGTCCGGATATCCTTGCCCGTCGTATCGTTCGTGATGGTGGCGGGCCACTTCGATGGCCATGCGGAAGAAATCGTCGGCGAAATCATGTTCCTTGGCGATGCGCTGCAACGTCTCCGCCCCCAGGACCGTGTGGGTGTGCATGACGAGACATTCTTCGGGGCTGAGTTTGCCGGGCTTGAGCAGAAGGTGGTCCGGAAGGCCTGCCATTCCCAAATCGTGAACCGGCGCACAACACTCCAGGGTCTCGATGAAATTGCTGTCGATCTTGGGGGCGAATTCGCGATTCGTCGCAGCCGTCACGGCCAGCCGGTGACAATAGCGCTGCATCCGAAACAGGTGCCCGCGCGTCTCGGCAGTCCGCAGCACGACGCCGCTGGCCAGCGCGGCGGACAAGGCGTTTCGCGCCAAAACCAGATCGTTATTCCGGGCCACCAGGCCGCTTTCGAGTTCGCGATTGGCCGTGAGCAAGTGCTGGTTGAGAAGGACCGACCGGTCCTGCGCGTACTTCAATCGCAAGGAAGCGCGAACGCGGGCCTGAAGCTGAATCACGCTGAACGGCTTGGTGATGTAATCGTCGGCGCCGTTCAACATCGCTTGCGCCAGGTCGTTCGGGCTGGCGCGCCCGGAGAACATGATGACCTTGAGATGGGCGGAAGGTGGAGCATGGCGCAGATGCTGCAAGACTTCGAACCCCGTCATTGCCGGCATGTCCACGTCCAACATCACCAGATCGTGCGGGTTGGCGTGCAAGGCTTCAATCGCGTCCGGGCCGGTAGCGGCCTGGTCGCAGCTAATGTCTTCCGATTCGAGCGCGCAGCGGCAGAACTCGCGGATCTCAGGTTGGTCGTCCACGATCAGGATGCGAAACTTCTGTCCAATCGGAGCGATTGCGTCCGGTTGCGCGGGCGCTCCCTCGGTGAGCGTCGGATTTCGGAACGACCGCAAGTTCGATTTGAAAAATGGCACCAGCGCGCGCATGACGTGCCGTGGCGCCGAATAGCGATCCTCCGGCCGCACCGCCATCATTCTGGCCAGTACCGTATCGACATCGGCAGGCAGCTCGGGGCACAAGGTCCGGGCCGATGGCGGCGGCTGCGTGATGCGACGCACCAGTTCCTCGTACACGGTCCCTTGAGCGGGAAACGGCAATCTTCCGGTTAGGCACCAGAACAGGGTTCCGCCCAGGCCATAAATGTCGGCCCGAATGTCCACGGACTGAGCGTCCTTTGCTTGTTCCGGCGCCATGAAAGCGATGGTCCCCAGAACCGTGCCGTGTTGAGTCTGGCGGTTTTCCCAAAGTCGAGCGAGTCCGAAGTCGACCAGTTTGGCCTGACCGTCGGGGGTCACGCGGATGTTCGACGGTTTGATGTCGCGATGAACCAGATTGCGCTCGTGGGCCTTTTCGAGCGCGGAGGCAATCTGATGGATCAAATCGCAAGCTTGCGCCAAGGGCAGCGGTCCGTGCTCGATGACAAACTGTTCCAGGTCGAGGCCGGGAACGTATTCCATGACGAAATAGGTTAAGGGCGGTTCGTCTGGATCGGAGCCGGGGCATTTGCCCGCGTCGATGGCGGCGACGATGTTGGGATGTTGGAGCTGAGCCACGGCCCGCATTTCCGCGGTGAAACGGGCCGCTCTTAAGGGGTCTGGAGTTCCATTTGCGGTCGGTACCTTGATGGCGACCGCACGGCGCAAGGTCAATTGCTCGGCCTTGTAGACAATGCTCATGCCGCCGCATCCGAGCGGTTCGAGGACTCGATAATTGCCCAGCACCAAGCCGCGCATCTCGCCCTTTGCAATCCATCCGGATTGATAGGGAGTCAACAATCCGTGGTGCACCAGCGTTGCCAACAAGTCGCCTCGGTCGACGCACTTCAGGACTTCCACTCGCGCGGGATCGGGCAGCCGCTCCCAATCTTCCTCGACCACGATCGACAACGACAGCAGTTCGCGAAAGAGTTCCTTCGGTTCTGATGGCGGTATCTCGACCGTGCGCGCGCTGCGCGGCACGGATGCAGGTTGAACCAGTTCGGCGATCACCGTTTTTCCTCAATGCTGGTTTGGTTCAACCTGGGGAGTCGAAAGTGCTTGAACACCATTCAACGGGGGCCGTTTCGATCTCGGATCGCCTGGAATGCGTTTCTGCTTTGAAGCTAATTAACCCTAGGTTATGTTCACCATGCAGTCCACTCGCCCCAGGCCCGCAGGGCATACGTATGCGGCAGTGCCGAGGTTAGGCTTCGAACACGGAGGCGAGACGTCGGACTGGGTTGGCAAACCGCTAAAAGGTGTATTAGGCTTCGTTTGGCCAACGGAATAATCCTCGAGGTGTCTTTCTTTTCGAGACCTCCTCGTCGTCTGCCGTCAGCCGTAGTCCGTCCTCATTCACCGCGCATGCGGGGTCACGACTTGAATCTCTCCATCCGCAGCAAAGGCTTGGTCCTTATTGCCGTGGTGATGTTGTTTCAATTGGTGTTCATCGGTTTGATCGCCTGGATGCAAGCGGATTACGCCAGATCGGAACAACTGTCGAATCAATCAAGACAGCTAATCGGCAGCGCCGAATCGATCCTCCGACAAACCGTTGACGCGCAAAATGGCATGCGCGGATTCATCATCTCGGGAGGCCCCGAATTCATCGGGCCCATGGATCAGGCCGTTCAAAACATCCCAGGCGAAATAGCGCAACTGCGGGATCGGGTGCGCGGCGATCCCGGCCGGAATGAACCGGTGCGACGAATCTCAGACGCCGCCGATTCCAGCCTTCAATGGTTGACGGAGACGTCGCGGCTGGCAAGAGGCGGTGCGAACGAAATGGCGGCGGCCCGCGTGAAGAGCGGCGAGGGGATGCGTTTGGTCGACCAGCTTCGAAATGATGTTAGCAATTTCATCGATGTAGAGACGAGCCGCCACGAAGAATTAGACAACAAGGTGAAGCGAAACCGACAAGGATTGAACTGGTTGCTGGCAATCGGCGGATTAACGTCGATGGCGACGACCGGTGTGCTGGCTCTCGCCTTTTGGCGCGGCATCAGCGCGCGGTTCGACGCTTTAACGCTCAACATCGGCAGTTTGCAATCCGGCAAAGAACTTTCGGCACCCCTCGCCGGAAACGATGAGATCGCCCGAGTCGATCGGGCGTTCCGGCAAATGGCGACGGAACTGGCGCACACCGCGTCTGCTTTGGGTGAGTCCGCCCGCCAGACGCGCGAACTTTACGACGAGGCCCCGTGCGGCTATCACTCGATCGATGCCGACGGGACTCTGATCGCGATGAATCGCACCGAATTGCGCTGGCTCGGATATAGAGAGGATGAGGTCATCGGCAAAATGAAACTGCCGGACCTGCTGACGGCCGACAGCCGGAACCAGTTTCAGGAACAATTCTCGTTGCTCAAGCAACAGGGGCAGGTGAATGATCTCGAGTACGACATGATCCGCAAGGATGGATCGGTCATGCCGGTGCTGCTGAATTCCACGGTAGTCCGGGACGCCGCCGGTAACTTTTCATCGAGCCGCACGACATTATTCGACCGCACGCAGCGGAAGCGTGCCGAGGCGACGATTCGCTTGTTTGGCGATATCGTCAAAAGCGCGCCGATCGGCTTGATTATTTGGCGGTTGGAGGACCTGACCAATCCGCGAACCCTGCGGCTGGTGATTGCCAACCCGGCCGCGTCCGCGCTGTTGGGCGTCGATGTGTCCAAATTCCTCGGCCTGCCGATCACCGCGGCGTTTCCCGGCGTGTCCGAGGCCGAAGTGACCACTTACGCGGGCGTTGTTCAATCCGGCAAGGTGCGCGAATTGAGCGAGGTCCACTATCAAGATGAGCGCGTGGCGCCCAACTATTGGTTCGTCCGGGCATTTCCGCTCCCGGATCAGTGCGTCGGCGTCGCCTTCGAGAATGTCACGGAGCGCAAGCGGGCCGAAGAACAGATTCGGCGGCTCAACAGCGAACTGGAACGGCGCGTATCCGAGCGCACGGCTGAACTAGCCGACGCCAATCGCGACCTGAGCCAGAAAAACCAGGAAAACGAGATGTTCGTTTACAGCGTCTCGCACGACCTGCGCTCACCGCTGGTCAACCTTCAGGGGTTCAGCATCGAGTTGGAAAAAAGTTGTCAGGGTTTGGCCGGCCTTTTCAACGAACAAAGCCAACTCGAAGTGGTGCGCGACAAGGCCCTGGCGATCGTCAACGGCCGAATGTCCAAGTCGCTTGGATTCATCAAGGCGGCCGTGCTTCGTCTAAGCGGCATCATCGACGCGTTGTTGCGCTTGTCGCGTGCCGGCCGCGTCGAGTATCGATGGCAAGATGTGGACATGAACCGCCTCGTTGCCAACATCGTCAATGCCGCCCAGGGCACGATTCAGGAAAAGAGTGCGACTGTTAAAATCGGCGACTTACCGCCTGTTTCCGGCGATCAAACGGCGCTCGAGCAAG
>JBGQCZ010000386.1:0-5781 GCA_041495645.1 Gemmataceae bacterium
CCCTTCTCCACGATTCGGTCGGCCAGACCCTTCATCAATTCCTCGGCGAGGACGATTCGGCCCTGAGCAAACTTCATCGGATCGGAGCCCAGGTCCCATTGATTCACCAGCGGGTCGGGACCGCCGTACAGGTCTTCGTCGGTGGCATAGTCCAGTCCGGGTTGGGCGCATTTGCTGGCGATCTTTTTCACCTCTTCGACCTCGCCGTCGGTCCCGCCCAACAGCGGCTTGTAACCAAACTCGATGGCCCAATAGTCGTACGGCCCGATCGTGGCACTGAAGTAATCGCCTTGCTTAACGCCCTTGGGTGCGATGTTGGCCGGGTTGTAGTCCATCACCGAACCGACCAGACCCTTCTTTCGCGTAATGGCCGTGTCGTGCAGTTGCTCGGCCTTGAGCATGGTGCTGGCCTTAAAGTTGTGCCGCAGCCCCAGCGTGTGGCCGACTTCGTGCATCGTGGTTTCCTTGATCGACTGGAAAATCACTTCCTCCGGCACCTTGTCGCCGGGGTTTCGGCTCATCCAGGCCATCGCCGCCAGCCCCAATTCGGCCCGCTTGTGCGAAGCGCATTGGCACATGCCCTGCCGGAACATTTGGAAGTGCAGACGAAGTTGCTCCTCGGGATCCAATGGCGTGCGATTGTTCCAGCCGCCGCGGCCGATGATCAAGCTCGGCTTGGGCATGAGCAGCCCGCGTTGGGCCGCTTGAATCGGGCTCGCCGGTTCGTCGTAGCCGATGCCGCGCTGGTAGACCAGATGGCTCGTCTTCATGAACCGCACCATGCTCGCATCGAACAAGATGTCAGCATCCAGGATTTCACCGGTCAACGGGTTTGCCCGCGATGGTCCGATCGCGTAGCCCTGATCGTGTGTGGTCCAGCGAAAGGTGTTGTAGTTGATGTCTTCCGGATCGAAGTCTTCATTCTCTTGTTGCCGCACCTCGATCGCGTCCCGGAAGCCGATGGCCTCGAACGCCTTGTTCCATTCCAGAATTCCCTCGCGCACCGCGGCCCGATATTCGTCGGGAACCGATTTCTCGATCCAGTAGACGATCTTTTTCTTCGGCGGAACCAGCTTGGCGCCTTCTTTCCAGGGCGAGCCGTCAACGCGCTCCAAGCGCCAGCGATTGATGTAGCGCACGAACGAAGTCTCGCGGCTATCGCTCGAGAAATCCTTGACCGCCGTGAGGAAATAACCCACGCGGTCATCGGCCATGCGCGTTTGATAGCCCTCGGGCAATTCGACCAGTCCGTAGTGAATGATCACGGTCTTGCCGCGTTGGTCGATCACGTCGTTGTCCTTGGCGCCGCCGCTGAACGTGGCCGCGACCTGCAACTCGACATTCTTGGGAAAGCCTTTGATTTTGTGCCAGGTAGTGCGGTTGGCATCGAGGAAGCCCAAACCGAGTTCGGCGAAGTCGGTGAAGAAGATTTCATTGAGATCGATCACGGCGGCGTTGCGGCTGGTGTTCATCGCGTGGATCTTCAAGGCCATCAGCACCGAATCGGCATAGGTGGTTTCGACGGCTTTGGCGATCGGCGAGCCGGGCGCAGCCTTGAAACGGACATTTCGCCGGATCAGGTGAATCTTGTCGCCGACGCGACGAAACATCAGCACCCATTGCTCGTCGTCGTTGAGCGTCGATCCGCCGGAGCCGAGGCCGCGCGCAATGGCGATCGGCGCCATCAATGGGCGGTCGTATTGGTGCTGCATGATCTCCATGTAGACGTGGTCTTCCTTCTGATACATCTTGAAGAGGCCGTCGATCTCCCGAGCCCCTTTGACTAGCTTGGTGAAGTCGCCGAACTTGGGCGGCGTCGGGTCTTCCGCGCCGGGATCGGCAAGCGCTGGCGTGGCCAGTGCACCAAGAACCACCAAAACCAACCAAGAACGAATGTCGCGAAGCATGGTGCTCCTTTCGCGGAACCGCACAGGCCACATAAACGGTGAGCCTTACCCAGCCTACCGGATTTCACCGATTAGAGGTACCACGGACCGCCCTTCGAATGAACGCGAAGTTCGAAAAAATAAGAATTGTGCTGCCTGAATCGATTGCAACAGTTCTTCCCGCTGGCGCTGTTGTGCTGGCCGGATACAAAATGTCGTTGCTGGCCCGCCGAATAAACTAAAGAGCGAAACCGCCCCAACTCAACCCCACAGCACGCGGTTGCCATGGAATCATCACAATCCCCTTGGCTCGCGGCAATCGAAGCGATTAAACTGAACTTCTAGAACTCTTGCTGACCAGGGAGCTTTTGCAATGCGTCATGTATTCCTCGCCCTCGTGGGCCTTGCCATTTGCGTGCCGTTTCTCGCCGCCGAACCGCCTGAGTTGCAACCGCCGCCGCCCGGTTTCACCCCGGGTGGACCGCCCGAGGTTTTCCGGCCCGCCAATCAGCAGTTCAAGGAACTGGTTCCCGGACTGATCGACGCATTGAAAGACACCGACGCCGAAGTGCGGCAGCATTCGGCGATGGCCCTGGCCGCCATAGGCCAAGAGGCGATCGCTCCGCTTTCGGAAGCGATCAAGGACCCGAGCAAGGAAAAACGAGCCGCTGCCGCCTACGCGCTCGGCCAGATGGGCTACGACGGCCGCGAAGCCATGCCCGCTCTCTTGAAGGCGTTGAAGGATGACGAAGCGAGCGTGCGCCGAAGTTCTTCGCAGGCGATCAGCCGAATTCTCAATAATGAAGGGGTAGTGTTCGGTCGTGGGATGATGGGTGGCTTCGGCGGTGGTGGAATGCCGGGCCGAGGTTTTCCCGTCCCTCCGCCGGCTATTCGTATCCCGTCTCCCGAAAAGCCTGATTAACACGAGAAACCGTGATGCGCCGGTTGGAGTTGAATCTCGCGATCGCGATTTTGGGCCTGACCGCATTGGCGGGTCGGGCCCAGGATAGCCCGTCGCACGCCAAGATTGGTGAATGGGCGAGCGGAAACAACAGCCAAAAAGCACTGGACATGCAAAAACTGCTGCGCGATCGGCTCGGTGCCGACGGGCAGTCGCCGCCGCAAGTTGATCCGGTTCTGATCAAACAGATTCTCGACCTGCTCGAAAGAAACAAGAGTCTGGACGGATTGGACAGAGCCCTTGAGGCGAATCCGGAGTTGCGCCGCGCGCTGTCGAATCTGCAACGGGACAACCCCGAGCTGCTTCGGCAGCTCCAGGAACGCAGGGACGGTTTTCGGCCGGGCGGCATGCGTCCCGAGGACATGGCGAAACTGATCGAGCGCATGCGAAACAGGAATCGGCCCAGCGTTCCGGAAGGCCCCGGAACCGAACTACCGAACCCGCCGCGAATTACGCCCGGCGGGAGCCCTCCCGTCACGCCGCGCACGGAATCGCCGCCGCGCGGCGCGAATCCCGAGCGACCGTTCAACCCGCCCGAGTCTTTGTCGTCCGGCGAGGCTCGCTCCGAGCGCTTTCGCGAGTTCATGAAGCGCATGGAGAATTGGGTCCCCAAGAATTGGCAGGACTCGCCCGGCATGAAGAAATTCATGGACGGGCTGGGCAAATTGGAACTGGGCCAAAGCACGTCGAAGTTCAAGCTCTGGCCCGACGGCCAAGGGCCGAAGATCAATTGGGACAAAGGAATGCAGGGCACGGGACGCTTCTTCGAACGGATGTTCGACCGGTTCGATGGCAGTCGCATGCCGAAGCTGCCCAACGCCCCAGGTCTCCCGAACGCGCCGAAACTTCCGAACTTGGGAACGCCTTCAGCGCCGGGTTCATTGGAGCTCGGCGGTACGCTGACTACCATCCTTGTCATTGCGGCCTTTGTGCTTGGCGCATTCTTATTCTGGCGGCTGATTGTCAAACCGGTGCGCGAACGGCCAGCCAAACCGGGCGAATGGAAAATCGGTCCGTGGCCGGTCGATCCGTCGCGCGTGCGAACGCGCGAAGAACTGATTCGCGCGTTCGACCACCTGGCTTTGTTGAACGGCGGTAAGCCTGCCCGCATGTGGCACCATCGCGAAGTGGCCAATCGGCTCGGCAGCGCTGACTCGGAACGCCGTGAGACCGCCCAGCGCCTCTCCTCGGTCTACGAAAGCGCCCGCTACGCTCCGCCGGTGGAACCGTTGCCCGACAGCCAGATCGATGTCGCCCGTCGCGATCTTTGCTCCCTCGCCGGAGTCGGCGCGTCATGATTTCGTCCGCGCGAGCCGCCCTGGCCGTCGCTCTTCTGTTGGTGGTTGCGCCAGTTGGTTGGGCGCAACCCCAGCGGCAGATCACCGGCGAAGGCACCGAGGGCTTTCGCGCCCTTCTGGCGTCGCGCAAGTTGCAACCGTTGGATAATCCAGACAAGTTGACGGTGGACCCCGCCCACACGCTGCTAGTTTGTTTTCGCGGTGCCGATCACCGGATTCGTTCCTATCCCGATCAAGTTGCCGGCCTGAATTTCAATGTCAAGACTGAGTTCGTGGATCGCGGCGGGGCACTTTTTTTCGCTAGCGATCAGTCCATGAAGAGCAGTTGGAACAGGTCGTTCGGATTTCAGATTCACGGGGGGTTGCTCGTTGGCATCAAATCGGATCTGGGATCCTGTTATCGATCTGAGCCAGAATACCCGTTCGTGAAACAGATCACGGGGCGCTTGCCGAATCTGTTCAAGCCTCGAGATCAATCGACTCCGGACTCCGAGCCACTGACCAAGGTCGCAACCAATCGACCATCGTACCTGCTCCGATCCGATGAGCTTGAATCGTTGGCAGTCTACGCTGCGATTTGCCAGGAAATAGCTCCGCAAGCGCCGTCAGAGCCGTTCGGCGCTCGCTTTTCGGCCGTCTTCGCCCAGGCCCAGCGCTATGACGGCGGCGGGCGCATCCTGGTGCTCGCCGACCACAGCGTCTTCATCAACAGCATGCTGCTGCCGCTGCGATTTCCGAACGACAACCTCGCCTTCGCCACCAATTGTCTCGACTGGCTCTTGCTCGGTCCCGACACCGGGACGCGCCAGTATGTGATGTTCATGGAAGACGGCCGAATCTGGGGCAAGGACGACTATAACTTGATGTTGCAAACGATGCCCGCGAACCCGGAAGAATTGCTGAAGCTATTGGCGGACAATCCCGAGTTGCTGTGGCAGAATCGCGAGTTGGCCGAGGAGCTTGTCGCCAAGGCCGAACGCGGTGGTTTGCTCGCCGAGCTCGAACGCGGCAATGAAAATGACCCCGATCGCAAACCGCCCATCATGTCCGCCCTCCAAGATCTTCTGGAGCGAGCCTTATCCCGATTCGTCATCGTTCGTTTCGTGCTGATTCTGGGCACGCTCGCGTTGTTGGGCTATGTGATCGTCGCGTTCATTCGCGCGAAGTTCTCGCGTGCACGAAGGGTGCCGCGATTGTCGGTTGCGCTCGACCGCGTCAGGCCGCGAGCGGGTTTGTTGGAGATGCGCTTGCGGGGCGGAGTGGGCCGCGGCCAGTATCATGAGATTGCCCGCGATCGCGCGCGCGAAATGTTCGCGTCGCTCGATCTCACGCCCGCGGATGGCAGCCCGCCGCCGAATTACACGATCGACGCGGGCTGGTGGTGGCGGGGACGAATCGAGCGGCAGTTGCGCGAGGCCTGGTCCGTCGCCTTCGGCGCCGAGCCGGTTCCGGTGTCGGCCCGCCAATGGGAGCATTGGCAGACGCACCTGGACGAACTCAAGACCATGATGCGCCGCGGCGCGATTCGCTTCGAGGAAACGTAGGGTGGGTAGAGACCGGGCTCTCAGGCCCGGTCGAGGCCCACCGTTTTTCTGCACATGGTGGGCCTCGACCGGGCCTGAGAGCCCGGTCTCGA
>JBGQCZ010000387.1:0-5757 GCA_041495645.1 Gemmataceae bacterium
GGACAACAGGCAACACCAACTTCCGGCAAACACGGCGCCAAACAGGAGAGCGAGAACCAGCGCGACACAGCTCATGACTAACGTCAGCGCATTGACGACCGTACCGATGATTCCGCAGACATATCCGGCCAATGTCATACCGTGTCCGCTAGGGTCCATGACCCCGGCTCTCATGAACGACAAGTCCTTGCTGCCCCAAATCCAAGACAAGATTCCCAGCACCAAGCCGATCGCAGCGCATGGAACACTGCCAATGACGATTGAGCCGTGGACGGTGCCGCCGGCACAGGCGCCGCCGGAAAAAACGATCATCACGATGGAGACGATTCCAAAGATCATCACCAATACGCCGCGATGCGGCATCCGACCGTCGCTGTCGCGGAATGGGACCCGGCGCGATTGGCGTTCGTTGAATTCATCATCGTCGTGGCCGCGGAGCGATGGCGGCTGCAGAGGGGCGGCCGAGCGCGGCCTTTCCGCCAGAAACGTGCCGGCACAATCCGAGCAGCGGACGGTCTTGCCCAATAGATCGTCAGGGATCTTGAGCTTCTTCCCGCAACTGGGGCATTCGTAGACGGTCGGCATCACGCCGCCTCTTCGTTGGAGGGCATTCGCTGTTTACTTCGAGCGACCTTCGATGCGCGGCATGTAGTCGGCGAGCTTCGCGGGCGGCAGGCCGAACGATCGTCGGGGCGCTGGGTTGTTGGCCGGTGCCGGATTCCCGGCCTTGAATGTCTGCATACTGGCCGCCGTTGACGCCAAGCCAAGAGCTGCCGCGCCGAAAATGAAGAACGCGATAAGCCCAATGCAGCCACAAAGCAGAATGAGGCTGTTCAAGACTGTGCCAACAATTCCACAAATGAACCCGCCTTTCGTCGCACCTTGACCTGAACGATCCACGATGCCGGCCTTGATTTTCTTCAAGTCGCCGCTGCCCATGACCCAGCCAAGAATGCCGAACACGAACCCGCCAATAAGAAATAGTCCTGTTACGACTGGACTTGCAATGCCAACAAATGGAATCAAACCGGTCAAGAACGAACACGGGAAATTCAACACCGCCAGCGCGATGCTAACGATACCAAAGGTAAGAATCATGCCTCCGCGGGCGGGTCGAACCGGACCGCCATATCGATCATCGTCGTCACGTCGCCGTTTGGATCGGCGTTTCGGGCGATCTTCGTAATCGTCATCGGGCGGCAGGTCGTCGGCAAGTTCGCGTTCGTCCGCTGGCGGTGGCGGCGGTGGTGCAGGCGGCTCGGCCGTGAACGTGCCCTGGCACTTCGAGCAACGAACCTTCTTGCCCTCGAGGTTTTCCGGGACTTTTAGCTTCTGTCCACACGAAGGACATTCAACGACGATAGGCATAGCGTTTCCAATGGTGAAGATTCAGTGGAGGTTTGAGGGTGGCTGGAGCGACCGTGTTAAGGGTACCAATTCCAGGGCGATTCGCAAGTTTCCCGGTGTCGAAAGTTGTTCGCACGCGAACGGACATGATTGAGACGCGACAATGTAGCCGCAGGCTTTAGCCTGCGAAGGCGTGGTACAACGCATTGCTGAGTCTAACCATCGCAGGCTAAAGCCTGCGGCTACATTGAGTTGCGGCTACATTGAGTTGCGGCTACATTGAGTTGCGGCGATTGCAATTTGACATACTGACAGACGGCCCAGGGATGATAGAATCCGCGTGAGAGAGATTCGCGTCAAATCTACGGATGGAGTGTCGGTCGATGGCGGAAACCATTCAGCAGGTGCCGATTACCCAGGAAACCCGCCGCCGCTACCTCAACTACGCACTTTCGGTCATCACCTCGCGAGCCTTGCCCGACGTGCGCGACGGCCTCAAGCCCGTGCAGCGCCGCATTCTCTATGCGATGTACCACGAACTGCATCTGAGCTTTGACGGCAGACCGAGCAAATGCGCCCAGATCGTCGGCGAAGTGATGGGCAAATATCATCCCCACGGAGATGCCGCGCTTTACGAAGCGCTCGTCCGCCTGGCTCAGTCCTTTGTCATGCGCGAGCCGCTCGTTCATGGGCAAGGCAACTTTGGTTCCGTCGATGGCGATCCGCCGGCACATTACCGCTATACCGAAGCGAAACTCTCCGCGCTTGCCGACCGCCTGCTGTCCGAACTGCGACAAAACACCGTGGATATGCGCCCAACCTACAACGCGCAACACATGGAGCCCGTCGTCGTGCCGGCGCAATTTCCGAACCTGCTCGTCAACGGCGCCAGCGGCATTGCCGTCGGCCTGGCAACGAACATGCCGCCGCACAACCTCGGTGAAGTGATCCGCGCCGCGGTGCTTCTCATCGACGACAAGGAAGCTTCGACCGCCGAGTTGCTGAAAGTGATCAAGGGCCCGGACTTTCCGCTCGGCGGCAAGATCATCACCGACCGGACCACCCTGCGCACGATCTATGAGGAAGGCTCGGGCAGCATCAAAGTACAGGGGGAATGGAAGGCCGAGGCCCACGGCAAAAAGCAATTCCTGGTCATTACGTCGATCCCGTACGGTGTGGACAAGAGCAAACTGGAAGCGGAAATCGGGGTGATCATCGAAGAACGGAAACTACAGCCGCTGATTTCGTTCACGAACGAATCGAACGAAAAAGAAGGCCTGCGCATCGCGTTGGAGATCAGACCGGGCGCGGACCCGAACATGATCATGGCCTATCTCTACCGCCATACGGCGCTGACGCAGAACTTCGCCTTCAACATGACCTGCCTGGTGCCGGGCGTCGACGGCAGCCCGCGCCCGGAACGGATCGGTCTGAAAGCGATCCTGCGCCACTTCCTCGATTTTCGCTTCGCGACGGTCAAGCGCCGATTTGAGTTCGACTTGCAGCAATTGCGCACGCGCATTCACCTTCTACAGGGCTTCAAAATCATCTTCGACGGGCTCGACAAGGCCATCAAGCTCATCCGCGAGAGCGACGGCAAGCCCGAAGCCGCCCAGAAACTCATGGCCGCGTTCAAACTCGACGAGGAGCAGACTGCGGCCATCCTCGACACGCAGCTCTACAAGATCGCGCAACTGGAAATCAAGAGGATCCTCGACGAATTGCGCGAGAAGAAAAAGGAGGCCGAGCGAATCGAGGGGATCCTGGGCTCGAAAGCGAAGATGTGGGGCATCATCAAGTCCGAACTCAACGAACTGGCGGACAAGTACGCTGCGGGACCGGACGGCAGGCGGCGCACGCGCATGGCTAGCGACGACGACGTTTTGGAATTCGACGAGGAAGCCTACATCGTCCGCGAGAATACCAATGTCGTGCTGACGCGAGACGGCTGGATCAAGCGTGTCGGCCGGCTCGCTTCGATCGAAAGCACCCGCGTGCGCGAAGGCGACGAAGTGATCGCGGTGGTGCCCGGCAACACGCTCGAACATGTCGTGTTCTTCGCCGACGACGGGGCTGCCTACACCATGCGCATCAACGAAGTGCCCGCCAGTTCCGGGTACGGCGAACCGCTCGCCAAGTTCTATAAGCTCGCAGATAAGGCCAAAATTATCACGGCCCTGCCCGCGGACGAGCGCTTCGTGCCACCGGAAGAAAAGCCCAAGAACGGCGAACCGCCCGGCCCGTACATTCTGGTCGCCACCGCCGACGGCCAGGTATTGCGTGCGCCCTTCGCCCCGTTCCGGCTGGAATCGACCAAGGCGGGCCGGCGTTATGTCCGCCTGAATGACGGCGACCGCGTGGTCATGGTCGCGCTGCCGCGCGAGCAAACCACCATGATGCTCGCCTCGACGGAAGGCCGCCTGATCCACTTCGCGATTGAAGACGTCAACATCCTCGCCGGGGTGGGCAAGGGCGTGATGGGCATCAAGCTCACCGGCAAGGACACCTGCTTGGGCGGCGCGCTGTTGGGCGCGAAACGCGACCGATTGGTTGTGGAAACTTCGTCCGGAAAGACCCTGGATTTGCTGCAACAATCATATCAGGTGACTTCGCGTGCCGGGAAAGGACACGAAATCGTCAAGCGCTCCACGCTGGTCCGCGTGATTCCGCCGCCGATTGAAATACCGGATTGGGATACAATTGAAGCTGGCGGGAAAAACGGCCAATCGCTGTTTTGAATTCGGAGGCGGAACATGTCAGAGAAAGAACTAGCTATCCGGGTGATTGAGCATCTGCCCGACAGTTGCTCAATTCCTCAGATTCTCGTTTCGATTCGGGCGGCTTGGCAGGCTCAGTCGCCAGATTCCGCGGACGGCGACAAATGGTCGGCAGAAGAGCTTTCGGAAGACGAATGGGCCGCACTGATTGGACATACGCTGCAAACCGAATTGAATGATCCCCGAGAGGACATCTACACGCTCATGGATGGAGTGCCCGTCGATGGTCCCCGGTGACATTTTCCTCGGACGATTTCCATTCGGGGGCACATCGGGCGCCAAGATTCGCCCCGTGCTCTTGTTGACGGGGCCTGTTGGTTCAGTTCCGGAACTGGTCACCGCTTACATCTCATCGGTAATTCCCGACCCGTTGTTGCCTTCCGATCTCCTGTTGGATCCGAATCTGCCCGACTACGCTTCAACCAATCTGAAACAATCGTCGGTCGTTCGGTTGCACAAGATTGCTACCGTTCACGGACGCGATCTGCTCAGACAATTGGGAACTCTCACCGGCGCTCCTTGGGCGACCGTTCAGTCGCGCCTAAGAACACTGCTCAATCTCTGAACGAGACTCATTCATGACCACACTGACCGCGCCCAAGTATGTTGCCAAGGATTTGACGGTTCTCGAAGGCTTGGAAGCCGTGCGGCGGCGGCCTTCCATGTATATCGGCAGCGTCGATGGCAAGGGTTTGCATCACATCGTTTGGGAAACGATCGATAACTCGATCGACGAATATCTGAACGGCTACGCCGACGCCGTTAGTGTCACGCTGCACAAGAGCGGCGATGCGGTTACGGTGTCCGACAACGGCCGCGGCATTCCCGTCGATATTCACCCGAAGTACAAAAAATCGGGCCTTGAGTTGATTCTCACCGTGTTGCACTCCGGGGCCAAATTCGGCGACAACGAAAGCTACTTCCATGCCGGCGGCTTGCACGGCGTGGGCGCGTCCGTCGTCAACGCGCTCTCGCGTAAGCTCGTCGCCACGATCAAGCGCGACGGTCACGAATGGGAACAGACCTATTCGCGCGGCAATCCGACGACCAAGTTGCAAAAGACCGGCCCCGCCCGCGGTCACGGCTCAACCATCTATTTCGAGCCGGACGAGACCATCTTCAAGACCACGCGTTTCGATCCGGAAATCATCAAGACCCGCTTGGAGGACATGTCCTACGTCCACAGCGGTTTGAAGATTACGTTCAAGAACGAGATTAGCGGTGAGACGTTCGATCTCAGCCATCCCGGTGGATTGCCGCAATTCCTCGAGAAGCTTGTCGTCGACGGCCAGAAGCCGAAGGTCACCGAAGCGCCATTCTTGTTGTCGCGGGCCGGCGACGCCAAGGGCGAAGGCCGGATTGAATTGGCGCTGCAATGGACCGAAGCGACCGACGAGGTGATCCGCTCTTATGTCAACGGCATCCGCACCTCCGATGGCGGCACCCATGAGAAGGGCTTCAAGGATGGCATCGTCAAAGCCGTGCGCAATTTCATGGAAACGCACGACGTCAAGCAGAAGGGTCTGGAGATCACGGCCAACGACATTCGCGAAGGGATCGTCGCCGTGCTTTCCGTCTACGTTCGCGAGCCGATGTTTCAGGGACAGACCAAGGAGAAACTGAACAACCCGGA
>JBGQCZ010000388.1:0-5755 GCA_041495645.1 Gemmataceae bacterium
CGCGGCATCCCGAGGGCGCGGGCCAGCCAGCGGGCCGGGCCGCACCGGCTCCGGCAGCTCCGCCCACTTCTCCCCGAGGAGCCGCGGATAGAGGTCGGCGGGCGCCGGTTCCAGGGCACGCCTCCCGTCAGTGCCGGAAGTGCCGCACTCCCGTGAACACCATCGCCATTCCGTGTTCATCGCAAGCGGCAATCGATTCATTATCCTTTTTCGATCCGCCGGGCTGAATGATTGCCGTCACGCCGACTTTGGCGGCTTCATGAACATTATCCGGGAACGGGAAAAACGCGTCCGACGCCAGCGCTGAGCCCTGCGCTTTGTCGCCGGCCTTTTTCGCCGCGGCCTGCACGGCATCCACGCGGCTCATCTGCCCAGCCCCGACGCCCACCACCATGCCATCCTTTGCCATCACGATCGCGTTGCTCTTCACGTGCTTGCAGACTTTCCAGGCGAATACCAGGTCGATGCGCTCCTGGCGCGTCGGTTCGCGTTTGGTGACACCTTTCGCGTTCTTCATATCGTCGCCGGAAAGATCGCGCTCCTGAACCAACAACCCGCCATCGACGCGGCGATAGTCGAACGAGGCGGGCGACGGCCCGATTGGACCGGTACGCAGCAGCCGCATGTTTTCCTTGGCCTTGAGAATTTCCAGCGCCGTCGGCGAGAATCCCGGCGCGATGGCGCATTCAACGAAGCGTTTGTCGGCGACGATGCGGGCGGCGGTTGCTTCATCCACTTCGCGGTTGAAGCCAAGAATCCCGCCAAAAGCGCTGAGCGGATCGCCATCCCAAGCCCGTTGAAACGCTTCTGCCAAATTCGATGCCACGGCCGCCCCGCAGGGGTTGTTGTGCTTCAGCACCACGGCCGCCGCCTCGTCAAACTCACGCACCAGGTTCAGCGCGCTGTCGAGATCGAGCAGATTGTTGTACGACAGTTCCTTGCCTTGCAGCACCTCGGCATTCGCCACGCACACGTGAGCGGCGCTCGGCTCGACATAAAAAGCGGCATGCTGGTGCGGGTTTTCTCCGTAGCGTAGCTTCCATTGGCGGCGGAACGACAAATTCAGCGTGGGAGCAAACGGTTCGCCGAGTTTGCGTGCGAAGTAAGTGGAGATGGCCGCGTCGTAAGCACCGGTGCGGGCATAAGCCTTGGCTGCGAGGCGCTCGCGCGTCTCCAAACTCGTGCCGCCGGATTCGCGCAGTTCCTTCAGCAACGGTTCGTAATCGGCCGGTTCGACGATCACGGCTACGTCGTGGTAATTCTTGGCCGCCCCGCGGATCATCGACGGCCCGCCGATGTCGATGTTCTCGACAATCTCCTCGTGCGTGCTGCCCGTCCTCGCCACCGTTTGCTCGAACGGATACAGATTCACGACCACCAAATCGATAAACGGCAGCTCGTGTTGCCGCATCACCGCTTGGTGCAGCGGGTTGTCGCGAATGGCGAGGATGCCGGCATGCACGCGCGGATGCAGCGTCTTCACACGGCCGTCGAGCATCTCGGGAAAGCCGGTTAGATCGCTCACGTCGCGCGCCGCCAGCCCGGCATCGGCCAGCGCTTTGCGCGTGCCGCCGGTGGAAACCAATTCCACGCCGAGAGCGGACAGGCCGCGGGCGAAGTCAACCAGGCCGGTCTTATCGCTGACGCTCAGCAGCGCGCGAGAAATCTTGCGAAGGCTCATACCGTGAAAATATGAAAACTGCCCAATTGGACGACGCTCCCTTTCCGTCTTACGCTAATGCGGCCCGGCAAGTCTACGGCCGGCAGTTCGCCTAGCGCCACGGCCGCCGCCCGGTCCCAATCCTGGAAGGTCATGCCGTCGCGGCTCCATTGTTCGCGTTGCCAAAGCAAGCGGAGCGCTTCGCGCACCATCTGCCGCGACGCCCGCGCCAACTTCACCGCATCGAGAATCCGCAACGGCCCGGCCGGCGGCAATTCGCACGTTTGCAGGAGTTCGCCAGCCTGTCGCTCCAGTTCCGAAAACACTTCCGACGCTTGTTCCGCCAGCTGGCCCAAGTGTGAAACAAGCGATTGATTGTAATTCGCGGTCAGCAACGGTAGCAATTCGTGCCGGATGCGGTTGCGCGTATAGGTCAAATCGGCGTTGCTGCGATCCTCCCGATACGAATGGTCATTTTCGCGAAGGAACGCAAGCACATCGGCTCGCGTCGCGGTCAGCATCGGGCGGATGAGCTCGATACCGGGTTGCAACTCGCGCCGCACGGCGATGCCGCGCAGCCCTTGCAATCCGGTGCCGCGCAACAGCCGATGCAAAACGGTCTCGGCTTGGTCGTCCGCGGTGTGACCCGTCGCCACCCGCGAATGGTTGAATCGCAGCGCGGTTTCGGCCAGCCAACGATAGCGCTCGCGCCGGGCCGTCGCCTCCAGATTGCCGCCAGATTGCGCCGCGAGCGCGGCCACGTCGATCCGGGCAACCGCCAGTTCCAGCGAACGCGCTCCGAGGTTGACAAGGTCCGCATGAAGCTGTCGAACGAACTGCTCGTCCCCGTCGCTCTCGTCCCCGCGCAGGCAGTGATTCAGGTGCGCGATAACGATGGGTTCTCCCCCCTCACCCCCATCCCCTCTTCCCCCGAGGGGCGAGGGGCGTAATTTGGTAAGCGCCAGCAACAGCGCGACGCTGTCGGCCCCGCCGGACACGGCAACCACCAAGCCCGACGGCATCACCCTGAGCCGGGTCAGTTGTTCGCGGATCGCATCGATGAGGGCCATGGGAATCTTCAGCCTATCATAGTCTCGCGTGGTTGCGTCAATTACAACGGACTACTGAACTCGGCCCGGGAACCCGCGATGAGCTATGAGTTGTGGCTGATCTGGCGATTTGTCGCCCATAAATGGACGCGCTACGTCGCGTCGTGGCTGCTCGCGCTGGGCATGGCCGCGCATCTCCAGCATATTGCCCGCCACTCCTTTGACATGGCGCCCGGCCTGCCCACGGAAAAGAAGCGTTGCGACGGCAACGACGGCCATACTTCCATCGATTTTGGCGGGCAATGGCTGATGGGCCGCATGCTGGTATTAGGCCACGGCCGCGAATTGTACAATCTGAACCGCCATTACGAAGTGTTGCAATCGGCGTATCCGTATGAGGATGAAGCGCCCGCGGGGAAGCACGACGCCGATGAATTGCTCGGCGCCTTGATGGACAATGAGGATCCATCGTCTCGACGAATCAAGAGCGATGAAGAGTCGTTGCTTCAAAAGACGCGGAAAACCAAGCAGACGTTTGTAGCGCCGTTGATGGCGGGCGACGCGCTTCAGGCGGCAGCGATCGTTGCGGTTTGCGAAAATCAGTTTTGGACGCCCAAGGCGCGCGAGGAATTGCAAAGGAGACATGTCGGCGGGCCGCTTTATCCGCCGATTCATGCCTTCGTCATGGCGCCGCTGGCGCTGACCAACGACGTCCGCTCGTCGTACCAGATCATGCAGTGGTTGGTGTTGGGCGCGGGCTTTCTCGCGGGGCTGGGCGTGAACGTGCTTACGCGCGGGCGCGTTTGGTGGCCGGTGGCTGCCACATTGATCATTTTGTTTCCGGGCTTCAAGGGCGGGCACGATCTGGCGCAAAATTCCGCCGTTACGCTCGCAATCGTCATCTGGGGTTGGGCACTGATAGCCCGCGACCGGCCGGCGGCGGGCGGCATCGTCTGGGGCCTGCTCGCCTTCAAGCCGACCTGGGCCATGGCATTTTTGCTGGTGCTTTTGCTGACGCGCCGTTGGCGGACGTGTACCGCCATGATCGCCACCGGTGTCGTAATGGCATTGATCACCCTGCCTTTCGTCGGCATTCAGTCGTGGCTCGATTGGCTCGCGATCGGTAAGGTCGCCAACTTCGTTTACGAAGTGGACGCCAACTGGATTCCGCTCAGCCGCGATCTCTTCGGCCTTCCGCGACGCCTGCTGATCGACACGTCCAATAACACACAGTACGCCGACCGCGATCGCTGGTACGCCCATGTGGTTGGCTGGGCGCTGTGGCTGTTCGTCCTCGAAGCCACGATCAAGTTGTCCCAATATTACCGTCCGCTCTTTAGAGCAACTTCGGGCCCGGCCCCCGCGTTCCTGCTGATTGCCGCGTGGATGCTGTGCCTGCACTTCATGTATTACGACGCCTTGGTCTGCGCCGCCGGCGTATTGTTGCTCCTCGATCCGCCGGCGCGCTTGTTTCGCCCTTTGCTCGTTATCTTTCGCTCGCCGTCGGAACGTCAACCTGACCCCGATCCGGACTATTTCCTGCCGGGCCTGGCGGCCACGCATCCGGAATTGGACGGCCGCGGCGTCCGCGGCACTATGGTCGCCAATTCGTTTGTCATGTACGTCTTGGCGTTCCTGCTCTTTATTCAACACACATTGCCGTGGTCGGACCTGGGCGTCACGTTGTCGTTGGGCCGATGGTTCCCGGAGCGGGACGTAACGAGTGCCGGCGAAGTCTTAGTGAAGGACGGCAAGACGGTGACGCATATGCCAAAGATGGAGATTCTGGCCGCGACGAAAAGCCCGCCCTTCGAAACTCTTTTCATGCTGTTTCTCTGGGGCTGGTGCGCGGTGCGCGTGCTGACCGGCCGCCACATCCGCGAGGAGGCGGAAGTCCCGGCCACATGAATGATGGGCGAAGAATTCAATCCGGGGCGCTGACCGTCTCACCGCCGGCGCGGGATGCCAGGGCGGGCATTATTGGAGCGGCCGAGTAGTGCAGGAACCGCGTCGAACCATCGCAGAAGAGGAAATGCGCGCCCCCGATGTGGCGGCTCCAGAAATGCAGGGTATCGCATGGCTCGTCAACGCTGCCCGGGCCAAAAGTATAGGGGCCACGTGGACAAGTGGGCAGCCGCGGGGTCCGATTCGTTTCTGCTACGCTCATCAGATAGTCAGCGCTGCCATCAAAGTCCTGACCAACGCCCGCATACCACCACCCAAACCATTTGATCGGACTCGGTGGGCGCTCTCCAACCATTAGGGTGTTGCTCGTTCCGTCTCGCACATCGGCGAGTCGAACCTTCGAGTCGTAGTAAAGAACGCCGTCAGACCCGCGCCCTGAACCGGACACACCAAGGTAAAACGTGAATGCTACGGCCATATTGTTTGAGCCCACGACTTCATTGCTGCGGCCGTCTGCCGGACAAAGATAAACCGGCAGTACTGTACTCAGCCCAGGATGAGGTTGAGGGAAGCCAAAACTGGGTTGGTGGGCAAATGCTGCGTCTGTTTGGTCCCATAGCGGAACTTGTTCAAGGTACGGAAGAATGCGGGCGCTCCAGGCCATGAATGGATAGCGGTCGGAGGGGCCCCGGGTACCGGGTGGCAAAACCTTGCGGGTGTCATGATAACCGTGGAGTGCAAGCCCAATTTGCCTGAGGTTATTCGCGCAATGAATTCGCGCCGCCGCATCCCGAACTCGCTGGACTGCCGGGATAATGAGTCCAACGACCACTGCGATAATCCCGATGACGACGAGCAGTTCAAGCAGTGTAAAGCCATGTAACTTCGCGCGTTGGTTCGTCATCAAATCCTCGCTGAGTCGTGATTACGCCGCATGATCAACTTTCATCCTCGGTCGCCGAACCAACAACGCAATCGCGCTCAAGATTAACAAGACACCAACACCAGCTCCTACCCAGCGCAGCCAAGAATAACTGCGCTGATTAGCGACAATTAGATTTCCCGCCAACGACAATTAGATTTCCCGTCGGGCGACCGCGGGATTGGCGTCGGCTGCGAGCGGGTAGACTATGCGCAAGTC
>JBGQCZ010000389.1:0-5750 GCA_041495645.1 Gemmataceae bacterium
CGGCCGGCGATGATTCCGCCCATTTGCTCGTTCGAGTGCGAGTGCCACTCGACCACGCCATCAGCCGGAATCACCACCCAGGAAAGCTGGATGTGCTCGCCGGCGAGCGTCTTGATCGGGATATTGCCAAAGATGGTGTGATGGCCGAAGCGCTCGGGCGTGGGAAAGAGTTGGCTCATCTTGTCTTAGAGAAGTCGCTTGCGGCTTTGCGCCTTCGCAAAGCCGCAAGCGGCCAAAAGGATTATTTAGCCAAGCTGCCGCGCAAGAACATGTGAACTTCCGCGCTTTGGCGGACGATTAGGGCCTTGGCGATGGCGTTGTAGTGAATCGACGCCTTGCCGCCCTCGTTATCCCAACTCATGGGATCGACCGATTTCTTGATCATGCCGATAATCGACTCGACGGTTTTGGCCTCTTGCATCGCCACCTGATCCGGAAACGTGTTGAGGCCGTTACTAGTGAAAATATCGCCGATGTAATATGTTCGCGTGGTCATCAGGTCGCGGGCTTTCTGAGTGGTCGTAATGAAAATCGACTCTTCGCGGATGACATAGGTCAGGCCCAAGTCTGCCAATACGCGCCGCAGAGCCGTGCGCACCGAAACCTCGCGCGCATTGACGAAATTCACCGCCGAGTCGGTGCCGATCAGCGCTTCTTCGAGCGCTTTCTTGTCGATCAGAATCGTCTGGCCGGTGAGCGTGGAGATTTGCGTGATCACGTCCTGGAACTGGGTGCCCTTCCAATCCGGCTGCACCATTTTGGCAAGCGATTGCAGGATTTCCTTTTCCTTCTTGGTGAGATGGTCGTCCTTGCGAAGTTTTGGGCCCTTGTCCCAGTAAATCTTGTCGAACTCGACATCTCCCTTGGCCGGCATGCTCGATTTGACCACATCGTCCATGGCCACCCTCAGTCGCGATTCTTGCTCGTCGAGCAGTTTTTTCGCTTCGCGAATCCGGGCGACGATGAACGACTTTTGGCCCATGACCTTGGCGGCCGTGTTATTGGGGTATTGCTTTGCGAGGTCGTTGGCTTCGGACTCGGCTTGTTCGGTCTTTTGCTGCCCGACGAGCTTGTTGATCGAGTCGACCGCGGCTTTCACTTTGCGACGCTCGTCTTCCATGCGTTCGAGTTCAGTCTTGCGGGCACTGACCGTGTCGCTTTTCACCACGGTCGACGGCACCGAGCCGCTGGTTTTTTCGCCGTTCGCCTTCGCGGCAAATTCGGTGGTACGAATGCTGTTCTTGAGGGTGTCGATCATCGCCGACTTGCGCGACTCGACGATCCCGCTATTGGCCTCGAGTTCGCCCAGGGCGGCTTTGAGAATGGCGAGCGCTTCGGCGGAGCTTGCCGACTTGGCTTTGTTCTGCGCGGCCTTGAAGTCGGCCTCGGCCTTTTGGGTCGCTATTTCCCGGTCGCGCTGGGCTTCCCGCAGCAACTGTTTGTCGTCCTTGGATTGCTGGGCGAATGCTACCAGGCCCAAGTTGGCGGCGACCAGCAGGGCCAATCCGGAACGGATGACGGCGTTCATGGCAATATCGTCCTCTTGCGAAAGCGCACCACTGTTCAACGAATTATTCTAACCCCCACGCGACTACCACGCCAGCAGATTCCGGTCACTTTTATCGGACCATCTGCACTTGCGCGACGTTCACCGCGGATCCCACCCGAACCCGCCCGGTACAAAACCCCTCGCTGAATGAATCGTTGGAGGCGCAAAGGATCATCTGGGGCGCGTAACTGAATTGAGCGTGCCTGTTGACGCAGAGCGTACGGAATGGTTTGATGGCAAAGTCTTTCCAACCGGCAACGTCGTCTGTGGCATCAACGAGGTCGAATCAATGACGAGCAGAATATTGTCAGTGATGGCGAACGCCTCCGGACCGCGGCCCAGGCCGACTGACTCCACTTTTGCGCCGGGCGTTTATGTAAAAGCGCCGGATGGCGGCAAGCAGCGTCCGGCCCGGATCGTGGCCGGCGACGGCGGCAAACTAGTCGTTCAGTTTTACGACTATTGCGACAAACGCACGGTCAAACTCGACGTGAACCGGTTGCTGAAATCCGACCGCACCGTCAACAATCTCAAAGGCGGCGTGGCCGGCGGCAAACCGGATTGCGAGGTGGAATGGCAAGGCACGTGGTACGCCGCGAAGGTCCAGAAAAACGAAAACGGTAAACACTACATTTTTCGTACATCGGTTACGACAGTTCCTGGGACGAGTGGGTGGGAAACGACCGCATTCGTTTCAACAAGAAAGAAGACGTTCCACGTAAGAAGTAATCCGGCGCATTCCGATTCCGCGTGCTAGAATTGTTCGCTCACATTTCCACGCGGAGGTTCGCCGATGGACGCTTCATTGCTCGCGATGCTCTTCGGTACCGACGGCCGCTGGTCCGGCCCGTGCACGGTCATTTTGGACGCCGAGGCAAACATCGAATCGACGGGAAGCGATGCCATCGTCCAAGGCGGCATCAAGTCATTTGCCCCCCGGTTGATTACCGGCCGTGTCACGGCCGACAACGTTCGCCTTCTGCCCGACCGGTCTGCTTTGCTCTTGGTGCACCGGCATGTTATCAAGAAAAACACCGGCGACGACTTGGTGCGCCACACTCTCTTGGTTGTGGACGTGTCCCACGTCGCGGCAATTGAATTCGACAATCTGGAGGTTTTGGCGGCTCTGGGCGTGCCACCGCCTGCCTGACCGCGTTTCTTTTTCAAGGTGACTTGGAAGTAATTACAAGTCTGCGCCGGCGGAATCCGATTGTCCGCCGCATCCGGATTGATCCAATTCCAGTTTTGGCAAGCGTTTGTGACTTTCACGTTCATTTCGTCGCGTCTTTGGCACGACGTGTGCAACTGATTATCAACGTCCTGACGGTGATCGGTTGAATGCCTGCGAGAGTCGAAGCCAGCCCGTTCCCCCACGCGGCCGGCAAGTTAACGGCTTTCGCGGTCCGGCCGACGGATTCCCCCATTCGTCGAACGAGCAATCGATCGTATTGCGCTCCCCCGCGCGAAGCCGGCAGGCATTCTCCTCCCCCTGGCATACCCCCTATCAAATCAGAATCCCCTTCTGCCGCCCGCCCCCAGCGGGCGGCTTTTTTTGTCGATCTCGAATCCCATGCTATCCTTTTTTTGGTATTCTTGTCGGTCCGGGCCTTTTTTCGGGACGACGGAAATTCGCAAAGGAGATTTGCCCATGTCCGAACAAGCAGCCAGCAGCGGCTCCGATAGCGCGATCTTCAAAGATCGGCGCGGCTTTCCGCGCCGCCGGCCGCGCGGCAACGCTTCGATCGTTCCCGCCGACAAACCGATGGCCCCAAGCACCAGCGTCGCGCTGGTGAACCTCTCGCAAGGTGGCGTCAGCTTTTACACCAGAAAGGCGCTTGCGGTCGGCCAACGCGTCATGATCGATTTGCAAGCCCCCGGGATCGCCAAGGCTCTTAGCTTGCAGGCTGAGGTCAAGTGGATTAGCGTGGAAGAGGGCGGCAAATTTCACATTGGCTGCTCTTGGACGCAACGCATCAATTACGGCGACTTGATCCGGTTTTTTTGAGGTCCACCGCTCTCGCCCGTTTGGCGGGCACCTAGCTAGAGCGATGAACCGATGTTTCTCCAACACAACCCGTCACCGTCGGTCGCGCATTTCACGTCGCAGGTTGTCAAGTTCCTGCTGAATCCGGTCCAGCCTTCGCTCCCAGTTCGAAGAACTCGCGCTGGTGCGCCGACTCTCACCTCCCGAGGAGCCGCCCCGCGACGATGGCGGATTAGCGAGTGCACCGAAACCGCCCATTCCTTGTGGCGCAAAGCTAAATCCCCCTGGCTGCCCTGAGCCCGCGCCGAATCCCCTTGGTCCCTGCGGTCCAATTCCGCCTCCGCCCGGAAACCCACTGCCGCCGAACCCCGGGAATCCGGGGCCACCGCCCCGAGTGATGCCGCCCATTCCGGGAGAGTTGGGCTGGCGATCCCTTCCACTGCTGGTGCGACTTATGCGCGCGTCCAATTCTCTCAGGCGCTCCTCCAAACGACGAAGATCCGCTTGGAGCCGTCTGACTTCTTCGATCGGCCCAGCCTCGGGACCCCGATCACCGCGTCCCGGCGATCGGTCCGGCCCGGGGCCGCGCTGGGCCCACGCAGGCGCTGCCAGCGCTGCCACGGCCAGAACACATAGGAATCGACGCATTTCGTTCTCCTTTGAATCGGTTCGACAAACGGCCGAGTCTGCGACGACGCGCGACGATCTGTTTGTTCCTCGGAACAAACACCGACTGTAGTTCGAAGTGTCGAACATGAGAAGAATCTCACGAAGGAGGGAAAACCCCAGCGCAAATTCTTTTTTTCGCGCGACGGTATTCCGTTCCCGACTGCAACCAGATAATAATGAAGGGCGATTGAAATAGACTCATGCCAACCGATCCCGAACTTTTGTTGCTCGAAGCCAAGACGGGAAATGTCGCGGTGCTCGGGCAATTGTTGGAAATGTACCGCCGCTATCTCGCGCTGCTCGCCCGCGTGCAGATCGGCGAGCGCCTTCAAGGAAAAGTCGACGAGCTCGACCTGGTTCAAGAGACGTTTCTCGAAGCGCATCGAAACTTCGAACGCTTTCAAGGCACCAGTGAAGGCCAATTCGTCGCGTGGCTGCGGCAGATTCTGGCGACCACCCTGGCGGGCGTGCTCCGCCGATATTTGGGAACGCAAGGGCGCGATATTCGCCTGGAGCGCGAAATAGTCGATGCGGTCGACCGCTCGTCGATCGCGCTCGATCAGGCGCTGGTGGCGCCGGGGTCGTCGCCGAGCCAACAGGCCGTTCGCCGCGAACAAGCCGTGCTGTTGGCCGACGCCTTGAGCGAATTGCCCGACGATTATCGCGAAGTGATCGTGCTTCGGCATTTGGAAAGCCTGACGTTCCCGCAAATCGCGGCGCGGATGAAGCGTAGCGTGGACAGCGTGGAGAAACTCTGGTTGCGGGGTGTCACCCGCCTTCGGCAGACCGTCGGGGAGCACCCATGAAACCGACGACCGATGATTTGATTGAAGACGATCCGCGGCTCATCCAGGCGGCCAGAGAATATCTCGCCGACCTTGAGGCTGGGCGAGCCCCGAACCGGGCCGCATACTTGGCCCGTTATCCGGACCTGGCGTCGGCGTTGACGGAGTGTTTCGACAGCATCGACTTTGCCCATCGCGGCGCTCAAGCGATTTATCCCACCGTGCCGGCGCCTCAAACCGGCTACCCAGCCAATCCGCTCGGCGATTTTCAGATTATTCGCGAGATTGGCCGCGGCGGCATGGGCATCGTCTACGAAGCGGTTCAATTGTCGCTCGGCCGGCGCGTCGCCCTGAAAGTGCTGCCCTTCGCGGCCGCATTGGAAGACAAACACCTGCAGCGCTTCAAAACCGAGGCGCATGCCGCCGCCCAGTTGCACCATACGAACATCGTTCCCGTGTACTACGTGGGCCACGAGCGCGGCGTCCATTTCTACGCGATGCAATTGATCGAAGGCAAGCCTCTCGACGCCGTCATTGGTGAACTTCGTGACGACGGTCAAACATCCAACGTGGACAGCAGCGCCGCCACGCAAGAATTTCGCGCCAGCCCCACCGTCACGAGTAAGAGTTCCGTTCGCTCGTCGCAACACACCCAGCGCGACCGCGAGTCGTTCCGCACGGCCGCGCGGCTTTGCGAACAGGTCGCCGATGCCCACGAGTACGCCCACCACGCCGGCGTCAATAATAGGGACAACAAGCCCGC
>JBGQCZ010000390.1:0-5738 GCA_041495645.1 Gemmataceae bacterium
GGCACGCCGCACTACATGGCTCCTGAACAACTCGAACGGCCCAAGGAAGTGGATCACCGGGCCGATCTTTACTCGCTCGGCGTGGTCTTTTATGAGTTGCTCACAGGCGAGTTGCCGTTGGGTCGTTTCGATCCGCCGTCGGCCAAGTCGGCCATCGATTCACGGATGGATGAAATCGTGTTGAAGTGTTTGGAGCGCGACCCGGCGAAGCGCTTTCAATCCGCGGCGGAGATTCTGGCGGCAATTGAAGCACAATCATTGCCGGTTTCGACGCCGGCGCCAGCAAAGCCCGAGTCACTCGCACCCGAGTCGGTGGAAACACCTAATGAAGCGATCATTTACATCGGTCTGCTGGCGTTTTCACTTGCCGTCATCATGGGGATCATTGCCACAAAATCCGGCTGGTTCGCCTTTGGCCTGATTGGCGTGGAGCAGCTGGCCGCGGCGGTCAATTGGCGCCCGTCGCGTCGGTCGCTAATTGGAACGATCTTGGTCATGGCAGGCGTTGCCACATCCGTCGTCATCCTGATATTTGCCCAATCTATGTGGTGGATGATCTTCGTCATTTGGTTTTGGTATGGCGACAAGGCGTATAAGTATTTCAAACCAAAGACCGGCGCTTCGAAACAGTCGTCGATTTGGTCTCAGTTCACCACGGAAGAACGACCAAAACTCTGGGTGCTGAAGGCCATTGAACCGTTCGAGAGCGAAATCACCATAACGGCGGCAGCGGATTTGGAAGGCGAAAGGCTGGCGACTATTCGCGAAACTCTCCAGCTTCCGGCAGAGGAGCGAGTACTCGCGGTGGTGCCACTGTCGGATGACGAAGAAGAGGATCTGTTGGTTGTCGGCAGCGAGGCGCTACATTTTCCAGCCAAGAGAAATGACCGAAAGATCGTTGGAATGCTTCCGTACAACGCGCTCCCCGGGCGGAAATTCGTCAACCATGGACGCGGTGTGTTCGTCGGCGACGACATGGTGATGACCGTGGATCCCGACAACGTGCCTTGCGAAACGGTGGCTCGAATGCTGGAGTCGATTCGCGAAGCCGTGGAGCAGCGGCAGGCATCGGCGGTCCCGGTTGCCGATCAAAAGTCGTAGGCGCCGCGCACGCCAAGGCCGTTGAACCAACCCGGCGTGACGCCCGGTTGATCGCGGTGCTCCTGTATGTTATTGAATTGGAACTTGATGTTCGTATTCAGAAACCAGTTCAGGCCCGTCGTGAAGTTGTAAACGACTCCGCCCTGAATTCCTTTGTCGTTCAGATCGACATAACTGAATCGCGTTCCCACCTGCCAGGCGCCGAATGAGCGGCAGCCGTCGCCTTTTCTCAAACGATAATCGTTGCGCGGACTCACACGGCCGAATACGCCTTCTTTTTTGTCGTACGCCTGGTATTCGCCCGTCAGAAAGCAAAGCGCCTCCATGTAGCCGCCGTGAAAAAACACCGTTCCTTGCGGCTGGCCATTGGCCGCGACCGCGTTCGTGGCGAATTGACCCGTCCACTCGGCCTGAATCGTGACCGGTCCCCAGACCATGGCGAACTCGGGTGCAATCGTGTACTGCCGATTGGCGGCAAAGCTGCTGGTATTCGCGATAACGGGATTTGCATAGCCGGGACCGTTTCGCAGCAGCGGGCGCACGCGGACCTTTAGCTGATCCTGGGGTAGTTCGCCGTTGAGATTGCCCAAGCCAACGTGAATCAAGCGCCGGCCTTCATCTTCATAAACCAGCAATGCCGTGATGCGTCCGCCATACTCGAACTTGTCGATCGCCACGCCAAACACATCCACCGAGGGACGGTAGATCCCGTACTGCCAGGTGATCCGCTCCGATTCCGAATGGTTTCGCGCGGTCAAACCAAGGGCGAAGCCGCTGTCAAATGGGCCATAGAACGCGTCCATGTTGTCGGCACGTTCCATGAACGGCAGAAATGCCTGGGTGGTATTATTGGTCATGCCGATCGGCTTGACTTGATTACCGAAGCGGACGTTGCCCAAGACCGGCACGTCGCGTATTTGCATCCAAATGTTGGTCGGCGCCGGAGAACCTGCGATGTTCCCGAACGACGGCGGTTGCAAACCGTCGTTTTCGTTGTTCGCATTCGCGAGATCATACTCGACGACGTAGTCAAATTGATCGTAGATGTCGCCGTCGAGCCGAATGCGCACGCGGCGCAAGAACGTGGCGGCGGCACTTCCCACGCCATTACTACCGCCGCCAGGAAGGAGGAACACACTTTGCGGACCGATGAACCACGTCGAGTCGATCTGGGCGTTGCCGCCGACGTGAACGTGAAAGCGGTCGTTCTCCGAATGAAAGTACAACCCTTTGTCCCAGCTCGCATCTAAATCAGTCCGCCGATTCGCGTCGGCATCCCCGCTTCCAAGCACCTCCTCGGCCGAGCTCAAATTCCCAAGCTCGCGTTTTGCATCTGGAACAAGAATGACGCGCGATTTCGGCATCTGCCCGTTGTTTGCCGTCGGGGTAGGAGGAGGCAATAGGTTCGCAGGCGATTCGCTTGCAGCGACTGCCTCTCTGCGCTGCGGTTCAACGGGCGACTGCGCGGTAACCGATTGCGATGCCATGGCGGCAGCAATCCAGGTCGTCAAGAAAACTACGCGCATCGAAGACCCTTCACACTTGCTTTCCCGCCGTCGGCATCGGCGTTTAGACTCGTCATTGCAATCTGGTTTCGGGCGTCGCGATCACGTTTTTCGGAACCACCGGCTCGACCGGAAGCGTCTTGATCGAGGCATCGGTGATTTGCGTAGAGGCTGCCGGAACGATCGCATCACATTGCTTCGGTGTTCCAAATCGAATGTTCAGGCCGAGCAGCAGCGAGTGAGTGCTTGTCCGCATCGAGATGTTTGTGCCGGGCAACTGAAGCAGAGTGCCCGTGAGTGTATTCGGGAAACCATAAGCGTAGCCGAGCGAGGCGTCGATGTTGTCGTCGATCTTGGTGGTGAGGCCGGCGCTGATGGTGTTTTGAGTAATGGCCGGCGCTTGAATGTTGAACAGCGTGGCGGCGGTGGGAATCGGGGCCGTGTTGTAAATGTATCCAAGTCGCACGCTTGTTTTCTCGGACACTGCGTATTGAGCGCCCATGGCGGCAGCAAATACGTTTTGCCAGCCCATTCCTCCGTCTACAATGGGCGTGCCAAAAAGCCGCGAATTCTTGTAGTTGATCAATCTGAAGTCACTCGAAAGAATCAGTTTTTCAATGCCCTTGTAAGCAATGCCCCAAGAATAAATCGGTGGCAGAGTCACTCTCAGGGCCAGTTTTTGGGCATTGCCAATTTCGTCGCGCGAATTGAAGGTCCACGTTTCCAGCCACTGTTTGCTCGTGTAGCCGAAGCCGATGTCGATGGTATCGCTGAGGTGATAGAACCCACCGAGTTTGAATCCGGCGCCCCAGAATGGGCGGGCATGCGTTGCCGAAGGAAACGTGGAAACGCCGTCGCCGTTGGCATCGTCCGGCGGGGCGAAGATGGCCGGATCGAGACCCACCATGCAATAATCGGTGACGACGCCGGCGCCGACCGCGAGTTTGTCCGTGACCTGAAACGAAGCGTTATTCACGAGCTGCAGAATCGCAATGTTCGCGAAATTCGGGCCGAGCACGAGATTGCCGAGGGGGCCGGTCGGCGCGAAAATCGGATTGGTTGGATCGCCCGGAAAGTTCACGCCGCCGCCGGCCGCTGCAAACATTGCCGAGCCCAACGTCAAGCGCGGCATGTCTTCGTTGCGATACACCAGGGCCAAGCCCGGAATCATCGACATTCCGCTCTCGCTCCAGGTCGTGCCGCCCTGACCGCGAATTTGAGAATTCACCGAAATGATCGGATACGTCAATTGGCTGCCGATCGCAATCTGCGACTGCGACAGTCCGCTGATTACGGCCGGGTTCCAGAAGTTCGCGCCTAGTGGTTCAAGAGCCAACGCCGTTGAAGCACCACCCATCGAAAGATGGCTCGGACCGGAGGCCGGAAGAAAGAGCCCCTGTCCGTTTGCCTGGGGCGCCAAGCATAGAAGCCCTGCACCAATCAATAGTCCAAGCCGTGCCTGCTTCCGTCCCATGGCGAACCCTCTGTTTCCGTTCCACTCAACGAATTCCGCGAAATCCGCGCTCTTTGGCGCATTGCCATTAATCGCTTCGGGCCGAAAGATGGTCAAACTTTGACAATTGTGCCAATTGTGCTGCTTGCCCGAATGACCGGCCCGGCCCGCTCGCCCGCGCAATCGTTGAATCTTGCCCGCTTTGAAGACCATGCCCTGATCGGAGTCAAAATGTGCCGGTCCTAACCCTTGTGAGGAAGTTAGGGGTTCCGTTCGTGCGGACGGGTGGAAACGATCGAGGAAAAGAATCCTCAAATCCCGCGAATGCCGAATCTTTTCAAAGGACCGATAATGCGGAATTTTCCGCGACCAAGAGGGCCGGGCATGTGCGGCAAATCGATGTGGCGAAAGACCATCTTGGCCGTGGCCGGGTGCATCGGATTCATGCCGCCCGCCGCGGCGTTCGCTCAACTCCCGTCGCCCTACGGCTCGCCCTCGTCGGCTGAAGAGCGACCCGCCAAATCCAGAGTCACCGGGGCTCGGGCAATCTTGCAACCCCCCGAAGATTTGCCCTCGCCGACGCCTCCCTCTGCCGGCAACGCCAAACAGGCTCGCCCACCCGACTCGGTCGGCTCGTACGAGCGCTCCACTGCCTTTCAGAAAGCTCTTGAGCATGAAGCGCCCCCGGCGGAGGGCGCCGCCGAACCCACGGAAGGCGCCGAAGGCGGCGAAGGCGGAGGAAGCAGCGACTTGGCCGCGAAGTTCACCAGTCCGACAGCGCTGCTGACCTCGTACCAATTCGTCACGCAATACAACCCGATCGTCGAGGGCACGCGCGCACATAGCGTTCAGTTTCTGTTCCGGCCGGTGTTGCCGATTCCGAAGAGTGATTGGATTCCGCTCCCGCAGATCATTCGCATCACGGCCCCCGTTTTGTCTTCGATCGAGATTCCCGGCGGGTCGATACCGGGCGGATTCGGCGACGTTCAGTTGTTCGACCTGTTCGTGTTGCCGCTCGGCAAGAAGTTGACCGTCGGCGCCGGCCCCGTGGCGATCTTCCCAACCGCGTCCAGCCAGTTCACGGGGCAGGGACACTACCAAATTGGACCCGCCTTCGTGACGCTTTACACGGGCATTCCGAAGTGGCAGCTTGGCTTCCTGGTTCAGGACCTGCTTTCGATCGGCGACAGCAATCAGCCCAGCGTCCATCAGATGATTTACCAGTTGATCATGACGCGGCATTTCGAGAGAGGCTGGTACATGGGACTGTGCGGCGCGCCCGCTACCGTGAATTGGAACACCGAAAAAGCCCAGTTCCCCGCCGGCGTTGCGCTCGGCCGCGTCTTTACCGTCTGGAAACAACCCGTCAACTTCAGCGTCACGCCGACCTACTACGTCGGCGCGACCGATTTCCAAAGCCGCTTGCAGGTCCAGTTCAACTTCTCGATGATCTACGGCAAGTAGACCTCCGCTCAAAATGGCTGTCCTCGCCAGGCGGCGAGGACAGTCGCGTTTCGACTGCGGCCCAACTCGGAACCAAACTAAACCAAACTTTTCGCTCCGCGCGCCGATTCGCGACTTTAGACGCATCTCGTTGGCGTTCAACCGATTACCTATCCCCCCGCGAGCCCTCAAAAAGTTAGTTGGGAAAGTGGTGGTCGTCGTCGCCCAGTTGTGGA
>JBGQCZ010000391.1:0-5721 GCA_041495645.1 Gemmataceae bacterium
CTCCAAGCCGCCCGAGATGCCATTGACGCGCCAGCGCTTCGCCTGGCCGCGGCCCAACGCCAAATGCGGATTCTCGGCGAACAACGAATCAACCAAGATCGCATCGATCGCAAGCGTTTGTTGGCGAACGCGCCGGCCGAGTTGCGGGAGCTGTCGGAATCAATCGACGCCGAACGCATTGCCGCTGCCGATGCCAACCGCTCGAAACCATCGCGGAAAAATGACGGACCAATCAAGTTGGCGGTCGTCGTGCTGCCCTTCGTTAACCGGTTGATCGAAGCTGGGGCCGAGGCCGGCGAGTTGCCGGAAAATTACGCGGCGTCAAAAAAGTTGTGGTACGCGGTTTGTGCCCAACTCGAAAACGTTGAAAGCCGATTTCAGCATGCCCGCGCCGTGAATGCTGCGCCGGAGTTGCTTCAGCCGCTGCGCAATGAGCACGCCAAACTCGAAGGGCTGCTGGTCGATATCGTCGCGGCGGCTTGTGAATCTGACGCGTCGACACGGTTCGCGGCGATCCGCGCGAAACTTTAACCTGGAGGACGATCATGTTGACGTTTCTTGAAACGTCTCTCGTGGCGAACGGCGCCTACAAGCAATTGTTTGCGACATGGGACCGCCAAACTTCCCCGTTCCGGTCGATGCCGGCCGCCAGCATCCCGGATTTGAGACGTGCTGCACTTCACGAATCCAGTCATTGCGTGGCATATATCGCGCTCTGGAATGAGTACGAGGGCATTGAACATCTGCTTATCCGTGCCGACGGGTCCGGCGAGTTCGTAAGTCAAGATCCTACATCGGCAACGGAGAAAGAGCGGTTGCTCGTGAGCGCGTGCGGGCCGGCAGGCGATACGCTGCACCAGATCGCTGCACACGGGCACGGGCGATTCGAGCCAAAGTACAACTCCTACCATCACGACCGCGACATCATCTCAAAGCTGATTGGCCGCACGGTCGGCGACGTGGAATGGGACGGCGCGATACGCGCCGCTGAGGTCGTCGTCGCGACGCATCGGCGTCCAATCAAGGCGCTGGCTGATGCGTTGTATGAGCGGCGCGAACTGAGTCGTGAGGATATTCGAGCGATCTTATATCCTGTGATGTGGTCGTGATAGACCACGCTGGGTGACCTATGCCAACACGATCACGTGTCCACCGACCACCAGGGCGGTCCCGCGGCAAGCGCCCGAGCCAGCGCGCCCGCGGCTACACCCGCGCCTGGGAACGCTATCGCAAAGCGTTCCTGCTTCAGCATCCCGTGTGCGAATGTGATGGTAGCTGCTGCCCACCGGATGGATGCCACGAACCGTCAACGCAAGTTGATCATGTGAAGCCAGTGAGCGGGCCGGATGATCCGCTGTTTTGGCCCGAGGAAAATCATCAAGCTCTTGCCCATACTTGCCATTCTCGGAAGACGGCGCGGGAGGGGTGGGTAAATTCTTCGTGACCGAAGTGCTGGTAACCGTTCCGCCTCCGGCACACATGAAAATAAGTCGCGCCTATGAAAAAGCCGTCAAAAAGCCCGAATAAGTCAAAATTTCGTCATTCCGACGCGGACTTGAATAAAATCGGCTCGAAGCTGCCACGCCCGCCGGCGAACTTGCGCGAAGACGGAACGCGTTTGTGGAAATCGGTAGTCGCGGAATATGACTTACCGCCCGAGGCCCTGCACATTCTCACCTTGGCTTGTGAGTCGGCGGACCGCTACGGCGACGCGCGGCGGGCTCTTGATGTTAACGGGACCACGTACAAGGATAGATTCGGCCAGATCAAGCCGCGGCCGGAAGTGTTCATCGAACGTGACAGCCGCGCAGCCGTCGCCCGCTGTCTGGCCCAGTTGAAGTTGGATCTTGAACCGATTCTGTCGATTGGCCGTCCGTCTGGCGGAAAGAGGTAAATATGCCAAGCAATCGCCGGCGTCGTCGCATCGAACGACGCGACGAACTGAGTCCCCCGGGCGTTCCTTTCCGCAACCGGCGCGAGAGTGAATTCCCCACGCTCGGCTTGTCGAACGCCGGGTTGACGCACAGCGAACTGGGCGTGCTGCCGGCGGAACTCCGGGGCGACGGTAGTTTCATTACAGCCGATGAGCTGCGCCGGCATCTGGCAGCGCTCCGGCGGCCAAGCTTTGCGGAGCGGAGAGTTTTTGAAATGCTCATTCAAGCGGCGTTACTACGGGAGGATTGAGAGAAATGGCCACAACCAAACATTTGCAAGTCGTAATCGGCGCGAACGCTGAAGCCGCTATCGCGGGCATTGGCAAAGTCACTACCTCGCTTAAGGCCATGAAAACGTCGGCTGGCGGCGTCTTCGGCGCTCTAAGCTCATTCGCTTCCCTGCCCAATATCGGCGCTACACTCAGTCTTGCCGGGCTCGCTTACGGGATGAAAAAAGGCCTGGATGACGTGGTCGAAATGAAGCACGCCAGCGATACGCTTGGCGTGAGTCTTGCCAAAATCGGCGGGCTGAAGAGTATGGCCGGCGGGAATTGGGAAGGGATGGAGAAAGGGCTCGGCAAAATGCTTCAGCATCTCGGCGAGGCGAAACTTGGCTCTCGGGATGCCGCCAAGGGTTTTGAGTTGCTGGGCCTGAAAATCGAGGACCTCAATCATCTGAAAACGGAAAGCATTTTCGGGGCCATTGCTGACAAACTGCGCGCTATCGAGGACCCGGCCATGCGGGCTGATGCCGCGGCCAAAATCTTCGGGAAGAGCTGGGAATCGATGATGCCCGCGCTGGAGAAAGGATCAGAGGGACTAGAAGCCGCCGCCAAGCGGGCCAATGTTTTCGGCGAGTTGACGGAGGACGCGGCCCGCAAGGCGGAACTCGCCAAGGTCAAGATTTCCATGCTAGGAATCGCCTGGGATGCTTTCTGGCGCAAGACCGCAACTACTGCGGTCGATGTGGCCATGATACACAGCGGAATGGGAGCCCATAGTTTCGCATTCCCCGGCGGTCCGGCCGTCGATCCGATAAAGAACGCCGTTGATGCGGCCAGCGCGGCCGCCGCCGCGAAGACGGTCGAAGGTATTGGGGCGTTGGTGGACAAACTGCAGCAAGAAGCCGACGGGGCAGGCAAGGCCGGGCATGCTGTCGAAGACTTCGCTCGCCAGCATAAAAACGCGACTCCCGCGATGCTCGCCACGGCCAAGGCGCTTGAGGACAAGATCAACGCTCAGAAAAAAGACGAGGAACTGACCAAGAAAGCCGCCGCGGTCATGGAGCATTTGCTGACCCCATACCAGAAGCTTCAAGAGGAAATCGCCGAAGTTCAGATGCTCCACGACAAAGGCAAACTCGCGGCGGATCAATACGCGATGGCAATGGGGCATATCGGCGAAGAGATTTTGAAGCTGGACAAAACAAATCAAAAACTCGACTTCAAAGGCTCGGAAGGGCTGGAACGCGGCAGCGCCGGCGCGTTCTCTGCACAAGAGCGCTTCGTTCGCGAGAGCGAAGGCGGCGCGGATAAAAGCCACGACCTTGTAGAGGCCGTGAAACGGCAAGAGGCGATTCAGCGAAAGGTTGAACAGAACACGAAGTCGGCGGCCGATGCTCTCAAGAAATTCGGGGTGGCGAAGTTTTAGGCCCGTGGGTGGGCACTCCGATAGCTCGCATGAAGCCGTTGCGTGCTCACGTGGCAATAGACCTGCGTACTGGTAATCGCCTTATGCCCGAGCAACTCCTGAACGGCTCGAATGTCGGCCCCGGCGTCGAGCAGATGCGTGGCATAGCTATGCCGAATTGTGTGCGGGCTGGTTCGTGAGTCGAGGCCGGTGAGCTCGACGTACTTTTGTACCATCCGGGCAATGCTGCGGACAGACAATCGCCCGGGGCCGCTGGGACCGAGATCGCTGATAAACAATGCCGGCCGACCCTTGGCCAACATCCGCCGCCGACGGCACCAGGCCCGAAGCGCATCGACCGCACATTCCCCCAACAATGCCAACCGCTCTTTGCTGCCCTTGCCCATCACGATTGCAGCTCCATCCGCCAAGTTCACGTCGTCGCGGTCGAGGCTCGCAAGCTCGGCAACGCGGACCCCGGTCGAGTATAGAGTTTCGAGAATCGCCCGGTCGCGAACCGCGCCAATATCCCGACCAGCCGGAGCCGCCAGCAAGCGGGCGATTTCCTTTTTCGACAGGAAATGCGGCAAGGCGCGTTCCTGCCCCATGCTGCGAATTCCATCGGCCGGGTTGACCGTCAACACCTCGCGGCGGCAAAGGAACTTGCCCCACGACCGCAACACCGCGACGTGGTGACTGATCGTTGCCCGCGACTTCTTTTCCCCGCTCAGATGCGCGACGTAGGCGCGAACGTGGCGGATCGTGACCTGGGTCGGCTTGATCTTGCCGAAAAACCGGCAGGCCGATTCGAGAGCGGAACGATAACCGCAAACCGTCGCGGGTGAATAATTACGCTCGCCTGCCAAGTAGCGGACGAATTCCTTGATCGATTTTTCCATTACGGAAAGCCCTTGGGTGAAACTGCCGATGGACTTGGCGAAGACGTTCCCGATCGACGTGGGTGTATACTTGCGTCGTCAGGATGCTCGAATGCCCGAGAAGCTCCTGCACTATCCGAAGATCCGCACCGCCAGCAAGTAGATGCGTGGCGAACGAATGCCGCAACGTATGGGGGCCGATTTCCCCGCCCAACCGGGCGCGGCGGGCGCAGGCTTTGACGACGTAGAAAACCATCACGCGCTCAAGCCGGCCGTTCCGACTGAGGAAAACCCACGGCAGGCGGGAACGCGCCAAGCTCTTGATTTTCTTCTTGTTCGTCGGCACCCCGTTCGCGTTCAACCGTGGGGCCGGCGAGCGGGCGATAAGCCAGCGCTGGAGGGCGGCGACAGCATGGCTGCCGAGAGGAACAATCCGTTCCTTGTTGCCCTTGCCCTTCAAGAGCACGAATGGATTGCCGTCGAGGTGCAAATCATCGAGGCGAAGATTGACCAACTCCGAAACCCGGCAACCCGTACCGTACAGGAATTCGAGAATCGCCACGTTGCGGAACTTGAGAAATTTGCCCCGTATGCTTTCTTTCGCCGCGGCCAGAATCAGCCGTTCGACTTGCGCGACGGACAGGACGCGCGGGATGTATTCAGGACACTTCGGCTTTTCCAGCAAGCTCGCGGCATTGCTCGCGGTCCGCTCTTCCAGGCGCAAGAAGCGGTAGAACATTTTCACCGCGGACAAGGCACGGGCGCGGCTCGACGGTTCAAGGCCGATGGCCGCGAGATGGCCGGCGAAGCGGCTCAACTCCGCCAACTTCGGCGACAGGTAATTGATCCGGGATTTCTTGATCCAGCTCGCGAAGTGGTCTAAGTCGTTGATATAGGCTGAAACCGTGGCGGGCGACAAACCGCGTTCGGCTTGCATGTAGCTCGCGAAGGCGGAAATGTCGTCTTGAAGTTGTTGGGAACGTGGCGCAGCAATAACTTGGGACATAGCCAACTCCAGTTAGCGCTGGTTTTGGTCAGGGGCCACGGAAGAGCGGAAACTCAACCGCGGCTCCGCCTTTTTCGGCGGACTGGCATTCTCACGCGCTGGCAAGCCGGTGTCAAGCGCCGGATTCCTTGCCAGCTGTCCCCCTTCCGGAAATAGCTTCCGCTTTTTAGCGATAAATGCGTAGGGCAATTGCCTCCTCCCAACTGGCGGGTGAAGACCCGCGACTGGGAGGCTCACATGTCGGACGAGCGTAACTACACCCAAGAACAGGAAG
>JBGQCZ010000392.1:0-5718 GCA_041495645.1 Gemmataceae bacterium
CGCTTCGACTACGACGAGCCAAACCACGCCGGGCTTGGGATTCACGCGTGAGCCGGTCCAGTCGCTTTCTCTTGATGCGCCTTTCACTTTCCATTTGCCGCGGAAGCTCTTCCCGTCGGGGGCCAACTCAAACCAACCCTCGCCTTCGACCGTCGGCTCCTTGTACTTGAAAGTGAGCTTGTTTCCCTCGACCGTGCCCGAAATGGTCGATCCGCCCGCGTAACTGTAGCTGCCGCTGATGTTCTTGCCGTCCTGGATTAGCCGAATGCGGCCAAAGGAGCTTTCCCACAATCCACTGAAGCCAACGGGTTGCGCTTGTGCAACGGCGGCGACGGCGGTTCGTTTTCCGAGCCATTCGCCCCATTCCGCCATCCCCGTCTCGCGCCATTTCCCGGCGAAGCTCTTGCCGTCGGCCGCGATCTCAAACCATCCTTCGCCGGAAGCAATCGGTTCCTGGTACGTAAAGGTAAGTTTGTTCTTTTCAACTTTGCCCTCAATGGCGCATCGCTCTTTGCCCATCAGGTAATGGCCTGCAACCTTGTCGCCATGCTGCATCAGTGTCATGGACCCGAACGTCGTATCCCACGTTCCGGCAAAGGTTCCCTGAGCGGATGCAACCGATGCGAAAACGAGCGCAAAACCTACAACGACGGCGGCGCGGCGCATGGCGGCTCCCAAGTGTGAAACAAGTGGACTTTGGTGGATTATAACTCGACAGACTGGATCAAGGCCGGATTTCTGGACGTGTTGGTAACTAATGATGAAAGCAAATCCCGGCGCACACAGAGGATTTAGACTCCTCCGTTGCACGCCGGGATCTGCCGACCATTAGAAAATCACTTTTCCTTCTTCACGCGCGTCGGGTAGTCCGGGCGCTTGTCTTTCTGCGGCGGGTTCTTTTCCAGTTCCTTGAGAACCAGGTCGATGGCTTTCTCGAGCTGCGGATCGCGGCCGGCAATCACGTCGGCGGGCCACTGCTCGATTTCGACATCGGGCGCCACGCCTTCGTTTTCGACTTCGAAGCCGCGTTCCGTGGACCAGAAGGCCATGCTCGGTGCCGTCACGCTGCCGCCATCCATCAGCGACGGGTAGCCGCCGATCCCAACCAAGCCGCCCCACGTGCGCTTGCCGACCAGCGTGCCGAGCTTGTTCTTGCGGAACATCCACGGCAGCATGTCGCCGCCGGAGCCGGCGCCTTCGTCGATGATCATCACCTTCGGACCGTGAATTCCCGCGCTCGGGATTCGCCAATCCTCGCCGTGCCGCGGAGCGAAGTAGCTCAGGAACGGCTTGCGCAGGATGTCGATGTAGTAGTCGGCGATCCAACCGCCGCTGTTGAAGCGCTCGTCGATGATGATCGCTTCCTTGTCGATCTGCGGGAAGAAATAGCGCTTGAAGGCCGCGAGCCCGCCCATCGCGGTGTCCGGCACGTAGACATAGGCCACGCGGCCCTTGGTCGCTTCCTGCACTTTCTTCAGATTTCCTTCCACCCAATCGCGATTGCGCAGGGCGTATTCGTTCGCGAGCGGTTCGACCGTGACCGTACGGCTGTCCTTGCCGTCGGCGTTCGGACCAACCGTGATTTCGATGGTCTTGCCTGAAGTGTTCTCGAACAGCGAGAACAGTTCGGTCGGCGCTTTCAGATCGACGCCGCGGACTGCCAACAGGTAATCGCCTTCCTTGACATTGACGCCCGGCGCGGTGAGCGGCGAGCGTAGATCGGCGGTCCAATTCAGCCCGCCGTAGATTTTCTTGAAGCGATAGCGGCCATTGGCGACTTCGTAGTCGGCGCCGAGCAATCCGCCAGGAACGGTCTTTTTCTCAAACGATCGTTCGCCCGGGTTGTGGTAGCTATGCCCGACCGCGAGTTCGCTGAGCATCCAGCGGATCACGCGGTACAGGTCGGCGCTGCTGGTGAGGTCCGGCAGGAACTGGGCGTACTTCTTCTCCATGGCGGGCCAATCGGCGCCGTGCATGTTCGGAGCGTAAAAGAAGTCGCGGTTGATTCGCCACGCTTCGTGAAAGATCTGTTTCCACTCCTGCGGCGGATCGACGCGAACTTCAATCGCTTCGAGGTTGAGAGTCTTCGGGCCCATACCGTCGGGGAGACCGGAGCCGCCGCCGGGGCCTCCACGTCCGCCGCCACTGCCGCCAAGTGCGGCCAAGCCGCCCATTCCCGCCAGCGGCGAAGGACTCGACGGACCAATCAGCCACGTCGTCGGGCTGGTTGCATAGAGCATCTTGCGGCCGTCCGGCGTGAGTTCGTAGGCGATCACGGCCGGTTGAATCGTTTCGTTCTTGCGTTTTTCCAGATCGTAGCGATTCAGGGCCGAAGCGGGCGGACCACCTTGGCCGCGACCGCCGCCGGGGGTCATTTCGGGCCGGACCAAATAATAGAGTTGATTGGCCGGACCGGCCTGCAAGTTGCCGTAGTTGCCGGGCGGGAGCGGCAGCGACAGAATGCGCTGATCGATTCCCGCGAGGTCGATCGTCAACGGTTCTTTCGGTTTCTTAGCGTCCGCGGCCGCTTTCACCCGGTCTTTGATTTCGTCCGGCAGATCGGCGCCTGCAGCCGGGCCGCCATTCGCCTTCGGCTGTTCGCCTTTCTCCTCGTCGCTTTCCTTCAGGAACGGCGACGGTTGGTTCTTTTGCAGCACGACCAGATTCAGCGAGAAGCGCGGCCGCTGCGAATCGGCCGACGATTGCATGAAGCCGTGTTTGCTCATGCCGGTATCGGTCGAGCTGAGGAAGTACAAATACTTCCCGCCGACATCGAACACCGGCTCGGCGGCCTCGCTCAACCCATCCGTAATCGCAAACGACTTGTTCTGATCCAGCGAATAGACGAATACCTGCGAAATCTTCGCGGCGTTGTCTTCGGAATAGGCCACCCACTTCGAATCGTGCGACCAGGCGCTTTGATTGGTGCCGCGGGTGCGGCCGTACTTCGGCTGCGTGATCTTCGTTTGCTTGCCGCTGTCCACGTCCAGCACATACAGCGCTTGCGAGTTGTCGCTGAACAGCACTTTCTTGGAATCGCGCGAGAAGATGAGGCCCTGGTAATAACCGGCCCCGCTGAGCTTGATCTTTTTCACTTCGCCCTTGCCATTTTGGGGCACAAGGTGAAGTTCGTATTCGCCGTTGGCATCGCTGAAGTAGCCGATGGTCTTGCCGTCGGGCGACCAGGCCGGGTCGCGTTCATAGACGCCGGGGCTGTTGGTCAGGTTGCGCGGGTCGCCTTTTTCGGCGGGCACGGTGACGATTTCGCCGCGGAACTCAAAGGCAGCGCGAGCGCCGCTGGGCGACACAGCCGCGCCCTGGACGTATTTCGCTCCCTTCGCGAAGCGCGCCCGCGCTTCGGTCAGGTCGATGGCGATGCCCACCTTGATGCGCGTGCTCTTGTTGTCCGACATATCCAAGCGATGCAGGTAGCCGGCCTGTTCGTAAACCAGATTTCCACCGCCGCCGGCAATATCCACGACCGGAAAATCGGCATGTTGCGTGATTTGTTTGATCGCCTTGCTTTCGGCGTCATAAGCGAAAACGTTGTATTCGCCGTTGCGGTCGGAGCGGAAGTAGATCGTCCCGTTCATCCACACGGGATCGAGATCGTTGCAGCGGCCGTCGGGTTGCGGAATCTGCTCGACCGCATGGCTCTTGCGGTGGTAAATCCAAACGCGGCTATGGGTGCCGCCGCGATAATTCTTCCATTGCGCGGTCACGTCGCGTTGCGGGCAATAGGCGATGCGCGTGCCGTCGGGCGAGAAGCTTGCCTCGAATCCATGCGGAATCGGCAATTGTTCGGGCATGCCGCCGGAAAGCGAAACCGTAAACAGCTGCATGTGGCGATTGCTGAAAACATTGCGATTGGAATTGAACAGAATCTTGCCGTCGGGAGTGAAGCCGCGCACGAGGTCCGGGCCGGGATGATAGGTGATGCGCTTGGGTGCTCCACCCGTGAGCGGAATCGTGTAGACATCCACGTTGCCGTCGTATTGAGCGCTGAAGGCGATGGTCTGGCCATCCGGCGAAAACACCGGCAGGGTTTCGACGCCCAAGTCGCTGGTGAGGCGGCGCGGGTTCTTGCCGTCGAGATCGGCGACCCACAAATCCTCGGCGTAGACGAAGGCAATGTTGTTCTTGCTGACGGCCGGATTCGACATCAATCGCGTGTCATTGGGATTCGGTTCGGCCCGCCCGACGAGCGGCAATAAGCCGATCGCCAGCACGGCCAGACGAGTCATGTGCATGGAGTCACCTCATGTTGATGGGAAAGCTGACAAGTGCGGTCTAATATACGGCGAGAGACACGAACCCCGGAAAAACTTTCAAAAATCCAGCACCTTCGCAAAAAACGCACGGTCCTTGCGTTTTCGCCGCGGGTTTATTGTAATGAGGGACAGTAAATCCTTGCCTTGGAACCATTTGGGAGAATTCCCATGCCGCGTACGATCTTCGCCTCAATTCTGACCATTCTGGTTCTCACAGGAGCCGCCGGCGCCTTCGACGCCGACGGCGCCATCAAGAAAGTGGACGCCAAAGAGGGCGTCATTTACATTTTCGCCAATGGGCAAGATCGAACCGTAAAGGCGGCCAAGAATATCAAGGTCCTCGATGCCAACGGCAAGGAATTAGCCGACGGCCTCAAGGCCAAAGAGCTAAAGGAAGGCACGGAGGTGACGGTTACGGTCGAGCGCGGCGACGGCCAACCGGTCATCACCGCAATTCGGATCCGCAAGAAATCCCCCGACGCCGGCAAGACCTCTGTCGGTTTCAAACCACTCACGGAAATGAGCGCGAGCGACAAATACAAGGGCGAGGACGGCGGACTTTATGGCGGCGGCAAGAACGACCCGCCCGAAGCTCACCAAAGGGCTGCCGCGAAGGAAACCGCGAAGATCGTTCCACTCGACGCTGAAGGCAAACCGTCGAAGGATGGAACCGTCGCCTTGATTTCGATCAGCATGTCGAACGCCACGCAAGAGTTTTCATTCTTCAAGCGCGTGGCCGATGCCGACAAGGACAAATCGCCGCTGGTTACCATTGTCGATTGCGCCCAGGGCGGACAGGCGATGGCCGAATGGGTAGATCCCAAAGGCGGGCCGTGGGCCGAGGCCGACCGCCGCTTACGTGCTGCCAAGGTGTCAGCCAAGCAGGTGCAGGTCGCCTGGGTCAAGCTCGCCAACAAGGGGCCTTCGGGTGATTTGCAGCAACACGGCAAGAAATTGCAGAAAGATACGCTCGCCGTACTGCACAACGCCAAGGATCGCTTCCCGAATCTCCGCATCGTTTATCTGGGCAGCCGCATCTACGGCGGGTATTCCACCGGCCGGCTTAATCCAGAGCCGTATGCCTACGAGAGCGCATTCGCCGTGCGCTGGCTCATTCAGGATCAAATCAAGGGCGACGCCGAACTGAATTTCGACCCAACCCGCGGCGCGGTAAAGGCTCCGCTTGTCTTGTGGGGCCCATACTTCTGGGCCGACGGCATGACTCCGCGCAAGGGCGACGGCTTGATCTGGGAACGCAGCGATCTAGCAGAGGATGGGACCCATCCCTCGCAAAGCGGCCGGCAAAAGGTAGCCGATCAACTTCTGAACTTTTTCAAGACCGACGCATTGGCGAAGAGCTGGTTTGCGAAGCCTTAGCCCCGCGGCGGCACACTTGCCGCGAGAAACCTTCGAGGCATCATTCCGTGACATGAACGGCAACCTCGAA
>JBGQCZ010000393.1:0-5713 GCA_041495645.1 Gemmataceae bacterium
CTTCATATAGTGGCAGCGGTCCGCCCAACACCGCCGCGCAATTTGTTTCTTGATCAGCGTCAGGACATGGTCGGCTGCGCGTCGAGCGGAAGGGCGAAGCGAAACAACGCCCCGCCGCCGGGGCGGTTTTCAGCCCAGATGCGTCCGCTATGGAGGTTGACGATTCCACGGCAGACGGTGAGCCCCAGACCGGTGCCGGTTCGGCCCTTTTGCTGAGATGAGCGGTGGAACTTCTCGAAGATGCGTTCTTCCTCGCCCGGCGGCAAGCCCGGCCCGCGATCGGCGATTTCGACCAGAAACTCGCGGCCCCTCGTTGAAGCCGTCACTTCGATTGGCGAGCCCGGCGGCGAATATTTGGCGGCGTTTTCCAGGAGGTTGAGCAGGACTTGTTGCAACAACACGCCGTCGGCGCGAACCAAGGGTAAGTCCGGAGGAAGATTCACCGTCATGGGGTGATGATCGAGCATGCGGCCCAGCCGTTCGCGAACCACGCCCAACAGTTCTTCCAACGATTGCCACTCGCTGTTGAGCTTAAGTGCGCCGGCTTCGAGGCGCGTCACGTCGAGCAGGTTCCCGACGAGGCGATTGAGGTTTCCCGATTCGTCGAAGATGGTTTCCAGCAATTCGTGCCGCGTCGGGGTGTCGAGTTTATCCTCGCCTTCGAGGAGAGTGCTGCTGGCGCCGGCGATGGCGGCGAGCGGGGTGCGCAGGTCGTGCGAGACGGCGCTGAGCAGCGAGTTCCGCAACCGTTCCGTTTCCACTTCGACTTTGACCTGTTCGGCTTCGCGTGAGAGTTGAATGCGTTCGACCGCGGCGGCGGCCTGGCCGGCGAACGCTTCCAGCAAATGAACCTGTTCCGGGTCGTTGAAGCGGTCGGTGCTGTCGGGCCGAACGGCCAATACGCCGGTCACACCGCCGGACGCGGCGAGCGGCAGGTTCAGGAAGTCTGCCCCAGGCAGCGTGCCGGTGCCGAGGCCGGCTTTCTGCATGTGGTCGAAAGCCCAGCGGGCCACGCTCTGATCGCGTTCCGATGGCTCTCCGCCCGCCTCGCCGAAGGGAACCAGCCGCGATTCCGGTCCGGGCAAATAGACCACTACCCGTGCAGCGAACGCTGTGGCAACGTGTTGCCTGGCTGCCTTGACGATGTCGTTGAGCGATTGCACGGTAGCCAGTTCACGGCTCAGGGCGTAGAGGGCGGAGGTGTTCCGCTCGCGCTGCCGCGAAGTTTCGGCCCGCTGTTTGGCTCGCGCCGTCAGCGTGCTGATGACCAGACCCGTGCCGAGCATGACGGCGAAGGTGAACAGGTACTGCGTGTCCGCGACCGCGAACGTCCAGCGCGGTTCGACGAAGCAGAAGTCGAAGGCGCCCACGCTCAGGAACGAAGCGAGTGCGGAAGGCCCGCGGCCGAAACGCAGCGATACGATCAGCACGCCGAGCAGGTAAACCATGACGAGGTTCACCTCGGCGACATGTTGGTACAAGAGGAAGCAGAATCCGGTGCAAAGCGCCACGATCACCGTCGACGACAAACAGGGGACGAAGCCGGAACTCCCGGATTGTGGCCGATCGGACCCGGTTCGCCGCTCCCCCGCTCCCTTGTTCTCACGCTCTTGATCTTCGCGCTCGCCACTGATCACATAGACGTCGATGTCGCCACATTTTCGCGTCAGGTTGTAAACAAAGGCGCCGCGCATGAATTCCCGCCACAGCGGTTCGACCGGTTTGCCGACAATGATCTTGGTGACGTTTTGCTGGCGGGCGTAGCGAACGATTTCATCGACCGGGTTGTCGCTGCTGAGCCGCACGGTCTGTCCGCCAAGTTGCTCGGCGAGCCGCAGGTTGTGCAGCAAGCGCTCGCGCGCCACCGGTGGGAGCATGGCGCCCGGGGTCTCCACGTGCACGGCAATCCACGGACAGCGCAGGCCGGCGGCCATGCGCCGCGTCGATCGCACCAGGCGACTCGACAGCGGGCTCGGCCCGACGCAAACGAGCAGCTTTTCGGCGGTGCGCCAGGTGCCGGAAATCGATTTTTCCCGGCGGTACTCTTCGAGTTGAACATTGACCCGCTCGGCGGTTCGCCGCAGGGCCAATTCCCGCAGTGCGTAGAGGTTCACCTTGCGGAAAAAGTTCTCCGCGGCCCGCGCCGCCTGCTGCGGCAAATAGACCTTTCCTTCGCGCAATCGTTCGATCAGGTCGTCGGGCGGCAGATCGACGAGTTCGACTTCGTGAGCGGCGTCGAAAACCAGATCTGGCACCGTTTCCTGGACGGTCACTCCGGTAATCTGAGCGACCACGTCATTCAGGCTTTCAAGGTGCTGAACGTTTAAGGTTGAGTAAACGTCGATGCCGGCGTTGAGCAATTGCTCCACGTCCTGCCAGCGTTTTTCGTGTGTGCAGCCCGGCGCATTGGTGTGGGCCAACTCATCGACGATAATGAGTTGCGGTTTTCGAAACAGCGCATTTTCAAGGTCAAACTCATCCAGGGTTGTGCCGTGGTAGGGAACCTTCTTGCGCGGCAGAAAATCCAATCCGACCGTGAGTTCCCAGGTTTCCGGGCGCACATGCGGTTCAACGTAGCCGATAACCACGTCGGTCCCGGACTTGCCCTCCTTGTGAGCGGCTTCGAGCATGGCGTAGGTTTTGCCGACACCGGGGGCGGCGCCGAAGAAAATCTTCAGCTTGCCCCGCGCTTGTTTGGCTTCCTCCGCCTGCACGCGAGCCAGCAGCGCATCGGGATCGGGTCGTTCGTTTTCAGCGGCCATGAAACGCGGTCCTGTGTGGCAGCGAACATTTTACCACGGCAAATTCGTCAAACTCGGGCACGGCGCGGGAATCGGTAAATTGCGGCGGATCGAATCAAGCCGGACGACGGGGCAAGCCGATAGAACCCAAGCACGGCTCGGCGGGTCTACCATCCGCAACTGTCTCGGCCTGCAAACCATGACACCTGCGCATCCATTGTGTCGCGGCCGAGGCTGTTCTTATGTGCCCGCATTTGCTTATCGGCCTGGCGTTGGTTCTCGGCCAAACCGAGCCCGCGCCAAACGACGCGCCGCCCGAACCAACTCCCGCCGCGCCGGCTCCAACTCCCGATCGCTGGCTGCTCATGCGCTCGCTGCAAGGCGCCTGGCCCGGTTGGTTGCTCGATTCGCATCGTCTGCAACTGAGCGGTTGGACCGAGGCCGCCTTCACCGCTAGCACGGCCGCCAACAGCCAATTGCCGATGGGCTTCAACTACCGGGCCAACGAATTCCAACTTCAGCAGAATTGGGTGCGCTTCGAGCGGCCCGTTCAAACCAGCGGCACGACCGACTCGTCATTTGGCTTTCGCAACGATTGGATCCTGCCGGGCATCGACTATCGCTTCACGATCTCCCGTGGCCTTTTCAGCGGCCAACTGACTGCGGACAACGGGCAACCGAATCTGTACGGCATCGATCCGGTTCAGTTCTATGCCGAGGTCTATTTCCCGACGATCGGCCGCGGGTTGGACGTCAAGATCGGCCGCATGTTCTGCCAGTACGGCGCAGAGTCCATCGATGCTCCACCGAACTCACTGGCGTCGCACTCCTATGCGTTCATTTACGACCCGTTCACGCATACGGGAATCATGGGAACGCAACAATTGACGCCGGCCTGGTCGGTGCAACTGGGAATCATTATGGGCCCCGACGTTTTCTTCGACTCCGCCGCTTCGCCGTACGGAATGTTCAGCGTCAAATGGGCGCGGCCCAACGGGCGCAACAGCGTGCTCGTCTCCGGGCTGTTCGGCTCGGGCCGGTTCGACGTTGCGAACCAGTTCAACAACCCGAACATCCTGGACATGGTCTTCATCCACACGTTCAACTCGCGGCTGACTTACACATTGGATGCGCTGGGTGGTTACCAAACGAACGTGCCGAACATCGGCACGGCCGCGTGGTGGAGCGCCGTCAATTACCTGACTTGCAAGTTCACGCCGCGCTTGAGCGGCACGACCCGGCTCGAGTTCTTCGACGACATTGACGGCAACCGCACCGGCTTCGCCGGCCTGTACACGGCCGCAACGGCCGGGATGAACTTCCAACCGCGCAAAGGCATCATCGTCCGCCCGGAAATCCGCTTCGACTACAACATCGACTCGCGGCCGTTTGAGAACAAGCACGGCCTGTTCACGGCCGCGACCGACGTAATCTTTCGCTGGTAGCGAGATCACTCGATCCCCACATGAATGACAGGAGGTCAAAGTCATGAATCGAACCGTTATCGCGGCAATGGTAGCCCTGGCACTTTCCTTCACGGTAGTTGCGGCGGATCCGCCGGCCGCCGCGCCAGGCCCGGCCGTGACGATCTCCTTGAAAGATCGCCACGGACACGCGACGCCGGCCCGCCGCGGCTTTTCCCACATCGGCGGCGGGAACATCGACGTGGCTCAGCCGTCGCCCGATACCATCGTCATTACGCTGACCGGCGTTGCGGTCGCGGGCGCTCATCCGTGCAAGGATTCAAGCGCTTCCATGACGTTCGATCTGGATCAATGCCTGGAAGTCTCTATCGACAATCCGAAAATTAAGCGCGGCAAGTTGACGATCGAGGGTCGCGTGATCGGCTTATTGCGCAGCCACAAAGGCGGCGGCAAGGCAGAGCAAGGGCCGGCTCACGCGGGCATTTCCGCCGGCTCGGTCGAGACGGTCGGACTCGACTTGCCCAGCCATTGCGTGACGGGCGGGGAGAACCTGTCGATCAACGATCGCGCCGGCCCGGTTTCCGTTCCCGTCCTGGCGGGAGAATATCACCTGCACTCGTGCGTCGCGCTCTCCGCTTCGCATCCATCGACGCTGCGCATGTGCAAGGCGGCTTCCTCCGAGTTTGCTCCCGACCCGGCGCTCGATCCGCTCTGGATCAGCTACTGGGAGCCGTTCCACGGAGCGGCCAAAAAGGATTTCGGTTTCCAGATCACGATTAAAGTAGCTCCGGAGTAATCAAAGGAAAAAAGCGGGGGAAACCGGCTGTCTTCCGGCGCCCCCGCCCGGCTCACCGGCTCGCACCGGTTCGCCTTTGACGTCACTTTTTTTCCTTGTCCAGGGCGCGGTTCAATTCGAGGACGTTGACGCGCGGTTCGCCGAGCAAGCCGAGCGTCCGCCCGTAAGTGTGTTCACGCACCAACTCACGCACGCGCGCTTCGCTCATGGGGCGAACCTTGGCGACCCTCGCTACCTGAAACTCGGCGGCATCGGGACTGATGTGCGGATCGAGCCCGCTGGCAGAAGCCGTCACCAGATCGGCGGGCACCGGGCCGGTCTGGTCCGGCTGTTCCTTGCGCAGATCGTCGATGCGCTGCTTCACGGCGGCGGCAAGATCGGGATTGGTCGGACCGAGGTTCGAACCGCTCGAGGATTCGCCGTTGTAAGCTTGCGGGCTGGTGGCCGAGGGCCGGCTCCAAAAGTACTTCGGATCGTCAAATGTCTGGCCAATCAGCGAGGAACCAACGACCTTGTCTTTTTCCACAATCAAACTCCCGTTCGCCTGATGCGGAAACACGACCTGCGCGACACCCGTCACGACGAGCGGATAAATCACTCCGGTGAGGATCGTGAAGATGAGCAGTGCGACAAGAGCCGCTCGAAGTTGCGAGAACATTCATTTCTCCATCTTGTAGGGTGGGTCGAGACCGGGCTCTCAGGCCCGGTCGAGGCCCACCATTTGCGCCGGACCGGAACGGTGGGCCTCGACC
>JBGQCZ010000394.1:0-5679 GCA_041495645.1 Gemmataceae bacterium
ATTCCCTGGTGCCTTTATCCTTGGGCACCTCCACCGCGAAGTGAGCGCACATGAGACCCACACCGGCTTTCATCATCGCGCCGATCTTTTCCAGCCTCTTGCCCTGAATGAACGGATGCCCGCCGCCGCCGTCGCAAAAGAGAAAGATCGCATCCACGCCTTCGAAGACCGACTCGTCCTTGGGCCAGCCGTTAAGATTCAAAACCGCGCGCAAACCCTCGGTTTTCGCCAAGCACTTGTGCAGAAGCGTGGCGCCGGCGTTGAACTCGTGAGCGCCGGGACCGTGGCTGGGAGTGCCGGCGATCATCAGGAGCTTACGCGGCTTCGTGTCCGCAATCGCCTGCGAAGCGGTGACCGCCGCGGCACAGGCGCCCAAGAACGTTCGGCGAGAGAGTGGGTCGGCGCTCATGGAACAACTCCGTTTCATTCCTTAACGATCGTATCCGGACCGGAACCGGCGGTCTTCTCGTACACGCCTTTGCCGGACTTCTTGTATTGAGTGAAGCCCATGCGTTCCAGATTTTTGGGCGCGAGCTTGGCCTTGGCCTGCGAATCGGTCCACCGCCGGGGAGCGTTCGGGGCCGAAATCAACCGCTGCACCGGCTGCCCGGTTTCGGGATGCTGGGTGAGCGGCGGTTCGTCCATGTCTTGCAACACCTCGAACGCCTCGCCCTCGGAGCCGTCTTCGTTGGTCACGGCATAGACGTAAATCGGCATCTCGCGCCCTCCTCGGTCTGTTGGTTACGGTACTTGACAAATCCAACGCTGGATAGGGCCACTCATGCAACCAAGGTGATAAACTTCTCATCATCGTTAACTTTCCCTTTCCTCTGCGGAGGATCGATCATGCGCATCGGCCATTGTCAGTTCGAGTCCGCGCCCGGCGATTTCGACGGCAATCTCGACAAGGTCGTCAAGGGCCTGGAGCGAGCCGATCGCGAGCACGTCGAGATCGTTTGTTTTCCCGAGTGCTTCCTCACCGGCTACGAGGATACCGAGGAAGCCGTTCGCAAATCCGCCTTTGCGGCCGATTCGCCGCACATGATGAAACTGCTCGACCGCACGCGGCGCTTCTCCGCCACCTGCATCGTCGGCCACAACGAAATTCGCGGCAAGGACCTCTACAACACCGCCGTCGTGCTGCACAAAGGGCATGTGCTGGGCAGCTACAGCAAATGCTCGGCCTACATGCGCTTTCACAAGCAAGGCCGCGAGTTTCCGGTCTTCGAACGCGACGGCGTGAAATTCGGCATCGTGATTTGTTCCGACGGCGGCTACATCGAACCGGCCCGCATCCTCGCGCTCAAGGGCGCTCGCATCATTTTTTCACCGCACTACAACTACATCCAAAAAGAATACCTGCTGAAACATTTCATGGAGGTCCGCGGCGACCACATGGCCCGCGCCGTCGAAAACCGCGTCTGGTTCGTGCGCGGCAACAACGTCCGCGCCGGCCGCGACCCTGCCATCAAGGGCTACGACGGCGTCGGCTACGGCGACAGCTACATCGTCGATCCGAACGGCGAAATCCTCGTCCGCAGCAAGCGCCATCAAGAGGATTTCATCTTCGCGGACGTCGACCCGGCCGTCGCCAAAGACAACGCCTGGAACCTCGGCCGCTCCCGCTGGAGCGCTCGCGAGTTCGGCAAACTCCTGCTTGAAGCCTCCCAGCAGCCGGACGAAGCGAAGTGAAGATTGTCAATAGTCAACCTCGCGCCGACGACGTAGTGTCGAAAGGGCATCTTAGCTGATACTGTCGCGGCGAACTCACACCGCAATCGAGTCCTGCTACTCCAATTTCTCTAACGGGCCCAGCGCCACGGTGGTGAGATTGGTGAGCGGGTAGCGATCCAACAATTGCCGGATGGATTTGGCGTCCACGGCGTCGATGGCGGCGAGTTCCTCGTCGAGGGTGCGGTATTGCCCGAGGTAAGTCCAGTCGCGGCCGATGCCGAGCATGCGGCGATGGGTGCGTTCGCCGGCGCGGACTTCGCGCGACGCCAGCTTGGTGCGGGCCACGGTCAGGTCCTCATCGGTGACGCTGTTCTTTTGAACTTCCGTCAGAACATCGACGATCTTTTGCCGGTTGGACACGGCCGATTCGGGTTGGCAACTCATCGAGGCGATGTAAGCGCCGGCTTTTTCGTATTCGTAAAAGCCCATGTCGGCGGAGTCGGCCAAGCCGGGATCGACCAGTTCCCAAAACAACCGGCTGCCGGTGTAATCGCCGATGATTGAGGTGAGCACGTGGGCGGCATAGCGTTCGGGAGAATCGGCGGCCGGCGCCGGGGCCCAGAACGTCACGTACTCCTGCGACACCTTTTCGCGCTGGATCGCATGCACCCCGCCGCCGCCCTTCGTTTCCTTAAGCCCGCGGCGGCCCGTAGCGCCCGATTTCCAGGCGCCGCATTGCCGCTCGATCAGCTGGACGAATTCGGGCCACTCGAACTTGCCGGCAGCGACGACGAGGATGTTCGGCGCGACGTAGCGGCGCTGGAAGTAATCCGCCATTTGATCGCGCTTGAGCGCGGTGATGCTCTCGTTGGTGCCCAGCACGCTCTGGCCGAGCGGATGCGTGCCAAAAAAGATGCGCTTGGCTCGGTCGTAGCAGGCATAGGCCGGCTGCACTTCGTAGCGCGCGATTTCGTCGAGGATCACCGACTTCTCCATGTCGAAATCTTCTTGGCGCAGGCTCGGACGCAGGATGTCGGCGAGGACATCCACGGCCTGCGGCACGTACTCCGGCAGCACCGTGGCGTGGAAGACAGTGTTTTCCTCACTGGTGAAGGCGTTGTTGTCGGCGCCGATGCGGTCAAAATCGCGGTTCACATCGAGCGAGGTGCGCTTTTCGGTGCCCTTGAAGATCATGTGTTCGAGGAAGTGCGTGACGCCGGATTCGCCGTCCACTTCATCGCGTGCGCCGGTGCGAACGAAGAATCCGAGCGCCGCTGACAATGCCGCTGGGTTCGTCTCGCCCAAGATTTGCAGCCCATTCGGCAGGGTGTGCGTGTGAAACGACATGTGTACTTCTCCAGCAATTGGCCACGGATGGACACAGATAAACACAGATCCGAATATTCATTGATCTGATCCGTGTTTATCCGTGTTTATCCGTGTCCAGTTCTCTTGTTCCCAGCGTAACGATGGTGAAGTCTTTGGGCGGGGTGCGGCGCAAGTGGTCCATGACTTTCGCCGGCGTCAACGAATCGACCGCCGACTGGATTTCTTCCAGCGGACGGATGCGGCCGAGCATGTACCAATCGGACGAATTGCCGCTGGCCCGGGCCGAGGTCGATTCCTGGCGCATGATGAGCGACGCTTTCAGCCCGGCTTTGACGCGCTGCAGTTCTTCGTCGTCGATGCCGTCGGCGAGGCGTCGGAATTCGTGGAGCGTGCGTTCGAGCAACTCCTGCGCTTTCTCGGGCCGGCCGGCGGTATAGCCGACCACCGAGCCGCGGCCGCGCATGGCTTCGAATCGGGCGCCGATCGCATAGCACAAACCGTGCTTCTCGCGCACCTCCGTGAACAGCCGCGAACTCATCCCTTCCGACAACACGCCCACCGCTCCGCGCGCGGCGTAAAACTCGGCATGGTCCATCGGCACGCTCGGATAGGCCAGCGCGATCTGAGTCTGGTCGAGTTCCTGTTCGATGTGCCCGCCGCGGGGCTCATCCGGCGACGGCTTTGGCTCCGGCGCCGGTTTCGCGGGCCAATCGCCGAGCAGCCGTCCGACTTGGTCTTTGAGGGTTGCGAAGTCGACGTCCCCGGCAATCGACAGGATCAAGCCCTTCGGTTGAACGTAGCGTTCGTAGAATTGGCGAACCTGGTCGATGGCAGCGCTCTTCACGCCGGCCTCGGTGCCGCGATGATCGCGACCCAGCGGATCGGGATAATAGCGCTTTCGCATTTCGACCATGACCTTCGTTTGCGGTTCGTCCTCCAGGCCCTGAATATCTTGAAGTGCGAGCAAACGGGCGGGTTCGAGTTCCTCTTCGGGCAGGTGCGGGCGGCGAAGCATGTCGGCATAGAGATCGAGGGCCGGCGCCAAGTTGCGCGATAGAGTCGAGCCGCCCAGATAGAGCAACATCACGCCGGTGCTTTCGCTGCGGTCCAGGCCGAGGGCGTCTAGCGCGTCGTTGAGTCCGCGGTTGCCGCGCGAGCCCGCGCCGCGAGTGAGCAGGTCCAACGTGATCCCCGCCAGCCCGCGCTGGTCGTTCGCTTCGTAAGCGCAGCCGCCGCGAATCGAAAACGAAAACGCCGCCGACCGCACGTGCGGCATCGCTTCCACGAGCAGCGTTAGACCGTTGGAATAGGTGTGGATGTGTACTTCCTGCGGCACGGAAAATCCTCGGGAAACAGCGGACGGTTGTTAGTCGTGAACACCGACTCAAATCGTGACCAAAGCATCTTGCGGAATTGTATGGACGGGCTTGTAGACGGTGCGGGTGGAACGGAAGCCGAGAGCGCGATAAAGACAAACGGCCGGCTCGTTGCGGGCGGTTACTTCGAGATACGTCTTGCGAAGACCGGCGCTGCGGAATCCGTGCAAGGCTTTAAGCAGCAACAAGCGACCGAGCCCCCGGCCGCGATGGTCGGGCACGATGCCGAGGTTCTGAATCGCCCCAAAGTACTTGTCGCGCAGGCCTTGCACGGTGCCGCATGGACCGAATGGCCCGACCAGCAGCCACGTGGCGTCGGGCACGAAATCGGCCCGAGTGGCGATGCTGCGCATGAGATCGAGACAGCCGCCGAAATAGCCGAGGCTGGGAAACACAAACGAGTCGAGTTCCTCCTGGAAGCACTGCGCCTTGACCTGAGCGTGCGCATTCAACAGGCCCGGATGCCAAGCGGTCCAGTCGAAACCGAACGGCGTCTCCGGCGCAGGCGGCAGGTCGCGCAGCTCCAGTTCCATCCGGTAGCGCTTGAAATAGGTAGGATTGGACATCGCGGGCGCTCCACGCTTTCCCCCAATCGTAACAAGCGGATGCGCGAAACGCAAAGCATTCTGGCAACTGCTGAGTCGTCGTTCAGATTCCCAGCGCCCTGCGCTTCTCGGCGATGAACTGGGAATGGTGTGGAATGTGCCGAGTGGCGATCTGCAGCATTTGCTCGAGCGTCAGCAGCCCGCGTTCAGCGTGATTTCCCATCCGCGTCCACGCCTCCGACGGCAGCTTCGCCAGGATCTTGGCCATTTGCCGGCGAGTTGTTTCGACGATGGACAATTCCTCGGCGAGATCGCGGTCGTTGTACGAAAGGAGTTGAGCGAACAGGTTTTCATCGGCGCCCATCAAGAGCGGTTTTGGATGCGTGATAATCCGCTTCATGCGATCGGCCAGGATCGGCTCAAAGTCCGAGAGGTGGCAAACGCATTCGAGCGTGCTCCATTTGCCGGGTACCGGCTTGGCCTTGAGTTGCTCGGACGTCATTCCGGCGACGGCCTTTTTCAACGTGTCAACACCGGCGAGATAACTGGCGATTAGTTCTGAATGGCTGTTCATGGGGTAGTTCCAGTTCCAAGTTTCAGGTTCCAAGTTCCAACTGTAGACTATTCGTCGAACCGCGATGTTGAATCCCGGACTCACGACTTTTTGAGACTTGGAACTTGGAACTACTCACACGTATTCCACGAGTTGTTCGCGGAGTTGGGTGATTTGTTGTTGCCGGAGCGCGGCGGGGGCA